>NZ_WJBJ01000032.1:0-74391 GCF_020804205.1 Methanosarcina sp. DH1
CAGTTGCTAACGGACCTAAAACAGTTGCCCTGTATTCTGAAAAAACAGCTGAGATCAAAACATTAAAAATAGGTCCCTGGATCAAAGACCGTATTCTGCTTGTTGATCTTGGTTTCTACAAAACTCAGATGTTTGCAAGGGTTGAGGAAAATGGAGGATATTTTGTTTCAAGAATAAGGAAAAATATGGATCCTATTCTTGTTTCTGTTGAAGAGGGACTTTCTAAGTCAAAAAGTAAGGAATTCGCTGGAAAAACTGTTAGTGAATGCATTAAACAACTTTCTGGAAAAGATCTTGATGCTGTTGTGAAAATAAAGTTTAAAAGAAGAGCATACAAGGGTAAACAAAAACAGGATGAGATGATTGTACGTCTTGTTGCAGTCTATAATGACGAGGATGAAAAGTACCATATTTATATCACAAATATTCAGAAAGATATTTTGAATGCAAAAGACATTGCAAACTTATATGGAGCAAGATGGGACATAGAACTGCTGTTTAAGGAGTTAAAAAGTAAATATGCGCTGGACGTTCTTGAAACAAAGAATGTGCAGGTAATTGAAGCTCTAATCTGGACAGCAATATTGACACTAATCGTTAGCAGAAGAATTTATTCTCTTGTAAGAAACTCAATAACTTATCCTGAAAAAATGGCTAGATATACACAGTTACGTTGGAGTACAATATTTGCAGAGAATGCATCAGATTTGTTGACAGTAATTCTGTATATATGTGGAATTCAAAGAACTTTTGAAACGATAATGAGTGTATATGAAAGTCAAGCATTAGATCCGCATGTAAACAGAGAAAGGTTTAGAGATGAATGGTTTGAATAAAAAATGAAAGAAGTGGGTTCAAAAAAGAATAACAGGAGAAGGAAATGAATCCTTAACCGATGACCAATGGATAGGTTTCTCAAAATCGCAAAAGAGAAAGTCAATTTTCAAATTGCTCATACAAGATAATATAATCTTGTTGTCATATTTGATAAAATAATTTCCCCACTCCCTTTATCCATTATTTTTTCTCTTTTTCAATTAAAGAGTTTATAATGGTTTACTGACTTTCGGCGTATATTCCCGGTCTTGTGTTTGTTGTCACTTTTATGAAATTTGTCTTCGATATAGTACTGCTGCCTGCTGCATTGCTTACTGTAAGTGTAATCTTATAGTTTCCTGCCTGTGAATACTGATGTGTTGGATTCTTTTCTCTTGAAATTGCTCCATCTCCAAAACTCCATTTATATGAAGTTGGGTTTCCGGAACTCTTATCTGTAAATTTAACTGTTAATGTTGCTTTTCCTGAGGTAGGAGATGCAGAGAACGAAGCAGTGGGTTTTGAGACTACTACTATGTAATCTGTTTTTGTTACCTTGTTACTGCCTGCAGTATTTGTTGCTGTTAGAGTCACAGTATAGTTACCTATTTTGGAATATTTATACTTTGGATTCTGGGCTGTTGAAGTTTTGCCGTCTCCAAAGGTCCATTTCCATTTGGTAGGTGTTCCTGTGCTGGTGTCAGTAAAGGCAACTGTCAATGGGACTTTTCCTGAGGTAGGCTTCGCAGTAAAGCTTGCTACAGGCATTCCGCCAAATACTGCATCATATGCATTGATCCGGCCTGAACCATAATTGTTATCCTTTCCTGATGATCCAAGGTCTAATGACGTATCTTCTAACTTCTCTTTTACAGCAGCCGGCTTCATAGTTGGGTTCTCTTCCAGAATTAATGCTGCAGTACCGGAAACGTGTGGTGTTGCCATGGAAGTTCCGGACCAGTCCTCATATTCGCCGCCTGGAATTGTTGAAGTGACATCTACACCGGGTGCAGATACATCAGGTTTAATGTATGTCTGGTCATTAAGAGTAACGGGACCCCTGCTGCTGAAAGACGCTATTACATCGGAGGAATCTGTTGCACCGACAGTGCATGAATTGAGTTCATCACCAGGACAATTAATTGTGCTAGATGCAGGTCCGCTGTTGCCAGCCGCTACAACAGGAAGTACACCTGCTGCTACAACATTGTTTATTGTATCTGCAAATGCTGTGCTATGTACTGATGATCCACCACTGAAACTTATGATACGGGCATTATTAGTAACCGCCCACTCAAAGCCAAGAATACAGTCAGATAAATATCCAGAACCGCTTGCATCGAATACTTTTGCTACAATCAAATTTGTGCCTGGTGCAACTCCGGTTTGTATGCCATTAGCTCCGGTTCCTGAAATAGTTCCTGATACGTGAGTGCCATGCCCGTGATCGTCATAAGGAGACGACTCTGAGTTTACATAGTCAACCCAACCGATAACTTTCGGATCGGTTGTACTGGGATTGTCGTCAAGGTCATCAAGATCGGGGTGTGTCGCATCGACTCCCGTATCCACGACAGCAACAGTTATTCCTTTCCCAGTTATACCCTGCTGCCAGACAGCAGGCGCTCCAATTTTGTCAACTCCCCATGCATTTGTGGATGCCGTACTCTCCTGGGCAGTCGATGCCTCTGTTTCTACAGAGGAAGTTTCGGATTGTCCTATGGTGTAAATTGCATCAAGCTCGACAGTTGAAACATCGGATCTTTCGGTAAGAGAAGCTAAAACTGCAGGGGTTACACTGGCTGCTACAGCATTAATAATTGATATGGATTTTATATCCTTTACATTGTTTTTGGATTTCTCAGTCTCGAGAAACGTTATGAGATCTTTCTGTTTACTCTCGATTTTCTCTTTTCCAGCAGCAGTAAATGAGATCTGCTGATCTGGTAGCATTATAATTACTGGGACTTTTTCCGTCGCTGAAGTTTCAGCAAGTTTAGAAGATAAACTCGCTGAAATCTTATCATTTGAGTCTTCAGCTAAAGCGTTAAATGAAAACAGAGATACTAATAAAAATAATGTGCAGATTACACATAACAGTTCAGAAACCGTGTTTTTTAAGGGCTTCTGGCTTTTTTTTTCCACCTATTCACACTCCTTTTCAAAGTTATTCTTTCATTATTAATGGGTATAACTTTCTGTAACAAAATTACCTGGGTTTTCAGACTTTTCATCCCAGAGAATTAAAGTAAATACCTGTTGAGTAACTATATTTTTGTGGTTGATATGCAGGTGTTAAACTTTATTACAGAACATAAGACCCTTATAGAGATCGGTGTCCAATTATAAAATACTTCTGAGTTTAAAAGGTCTGGTATTTATTTTAATATCGGAATATTCTTAAAAATAGAAGAATTAGTATCCTCTCCAAATTGTATGAATAAAAGTAAATTTTATGTATTTGCTGAAAATTTAAGAATTTATCCAAGTCTGAAAAACAACGTCATGCGATGCATTCAACTTTATAATTGTATAAAAATTGTTGCACACTTTTCGAGTTGGAAAATTCTCCATTGAATTTGAAGAGGATACAAGAATATGAATATTTAGTCGTATCAAAGCCTGGAAAAAATGCTTTTCAATACAAAAACTCAAAATGGCTCTTGTTACTCTGTGTGGATATTTTCACAATGTGTTTATAAAAACCAATGCGATCTTGAATTGAAAGCCATCTTATCCATAGGAAATGACGAAGAGCCATTAATAATTCCCCCACTACCCTTTACTTGACTTTTTCAATTTAAGCGTTTATTTGCTTTCAGAATATTCCAGGTCTTGTATTTGTTGTCACTGTTATGTAATTTGTCTTCGTTATAGTACTGCTGCCTGCAGCGTTGGTTACTGTAAGTGTAACTTTATATTTTCCTTCCTGTAAATACTGGTGTTCTGGATTCTGGGCTGTTGAAGTTTTTCCGTCTCCAAAACTCCATTTCCATGAAATAGGCGATCCTATACTTTTGTCAGTAAATCTTACAGTCAACGGGACTTTCCCTGAATTTGGAGAGGCTGAAAACGTAGCAATCGGTTTTAAATAAACTGTTTTTACAGTTATATAGTTCTTTATTGTTTTCGTGTTTGTTCCAGCTGCATTCTTTACTGTTAAGCTGACCGTATATTTACCTTCTTTATTATATACGTGTACAGTATTTTGGAGTGTTGAAATATTTCCATCTCCAAAACTCCATTTCCATGAAATTGGTGTGCCTGTACTCTGATCCGTAAAACTGACTTTCAGAGGAGGGTTTCCTGAAGTTTGGGATGCAAAGAAAGCAGCAACAGGTGGGTTTTCGGTTTTTAGAGTCAGAATATATATACCGTTGTTTCCTTCCCTATCAGACCAAAAAGCAATTTTTTTGCCGTCTGGGCTCCATACCGGAAATGAATCCGACGCTGAATTTGACGTTAACTGCACTTTGTTTTTTCCATCAGCATTCATAACCCATATATCTTTACTTCCGGCTTTATCTGACACATACACAATTTTACTTCCATCAGGTGAAAACATAGGGGAATTATCATTTGCCAAATCTGATGTGAGTTGAGTTTTTCCGGTACCGTCAGCTTTCATTGTATATATTTCCGAGTTTTCATCTTCATAATACGACTCATCTTCCCCGGCATAGTATACTATTTTTGAACCATCTGGGGACCATATCTGTGACTGTTTGGACTGAGTTTGATGACTAATTAATCCCGGCCGGAAGCTGGTCAAATCTTTACCTACTTTTCCAATGTCAATATAGTAGTCTATGTCAGCTGGTCCGTGTGCACAAATTGCTATTTTTGACGCATCGGGAGACAGGGCGATACTGTCAGCAATACCCATGTTCCCAAGGTTATGTTTATCAGATCCATCAGAATCCATTTCCCAATAGGAGCCTCCAATCTCTTCATAAATCTCAGAGTAGAGTATTTTTGAACCTGTAGGGAACCAGGTGTATATGTAATAATATCTGTACCAAATGGTATCAAGCAATTGGATTTTTTTTGTCCCGTCTGAATTCATTATCCATAAATCACTCCTGGGTCCCGCAGCGTCATCATATCTGTTTTCAATATATGAAATTTTATATCCATCTGGAGACCAGGCGTAATCGGATGTAAAATTCTTTCCCATTGTAGAGGTGAGTTTCTTTTCTCCTGTGCCATCTGAAAACACTTTATAAAGTCCATTTTCCCGTGAGAACAAAATTTCCTTCCCATCCGGTGACCAAACCGGATTTGAGTCGGACGTAACACTGGACGCTACTTTTGTTAACTTATCGGATTCCAGGTCATCAGCTACTGCTACGTTTGATATCATAATCATAAGAAATATAAAAACTATTGACAGATATATGACTCTTGGATTAATTTTCACGACATTCCCTCACTTTCACAAGTACAGATCTTCTTACTTTCATAAATCCCAGCCGGAGAATTCTGTCCTGCCAGCGAAAGATTACCTACCTTATCTTAGGTTCATAAAAATAACCAAGAGAACCTGCTGTGTTTCCAGGTTGTTTGTCAGGTTAAAGTCCGCTGAATAACAAGATTATTCATCTGTCTTCAGTTATGACAAAATATTGAAAGTGTTAACTTAATACAGCATTTTCTCTAAGCTAGAGATTGAAAACTCTGTATGTACCCTTATTTTGGTAACCATTTCAGAGCGGCCAGTTTCTTTACCTGAGTATGAATTATTCATCCCCCTTTTGCTAATGTGTGCTGTTTATGTAGCACTATATATTAAGCTATAAAATATACACCCTTAAATTCTCTTATATTTTTCTTATATATATATTTTCCTATAATTTTTTATATATTCACAGTTAACTCTCTTAAATTACATGCTGATATTTTATAATTGTACAAAACATACTTACATTTTTAAATATTTGTAAAGAATAACTATGTCCTGACTCTCCCATAAATATACGTAACTGATTTTTTTAAAGTAAAATTTCTCCCACTTCTGACAAATTTCCTGATTTTTGCTTAGCTATATTTTAATTGAGTGACTCTTTAATATTCTTAACAACTGCAATTAAAGTAGCTCTTAAATCCAGTCGAACAAACGAATCTGGTAATTTTTAATATTTATTAAATAATTATTGACTGTCCCTCTATAGAAACTTTGCTAAATAATAGGGGATTTCTTTTGTAACTGTGCGATTGTAGCTCAAGTGTATATTACTGTGGTACGTTTTGCATTATTTTAGTCAATCCCCACACTATAACTAATATCAAAAATATATATACTGATAATTTAATTCCTTTCCCTAATTGATACCAGAAAACGTCCATTTTTTCCAAAAAACTCACGTTCATTTCCCTCCTCTTCTTTAATATATAATGAACGTTTACATATAAAAAATATTCTTACTGATGACACTTGTTCTCGGAATGTATGCTAATTCTTGACTTTGCAATAGGATCAAGAAAACAGTACGTTGCAGATAAGTTCATTGAATCAGTTAAAAAACATCTTTCTGATAAAACCCCTCTTTTTGTCACAGATGTACAGGTAGTCAAAATAAGAATAAATGTGTTACTCCAGAAAATAAAGAAGAAGATTTTCTCTGGAAACGACATTGAACAAAGCGAAATATCAACAACTTTACTTGAAACACAAAACCTGACTCTTAAGCAGGATAACAACAGAGTTTCAAGAAAAACAATAGGTTTTTCAAAAGCGAAAGAATGGTTAGAATCTCAAATGAGGTCATATTGCATGTATTTTGACTTCTATATAGGTCATGGAGGATTAAGGTACAAGGATGAAAATGGAGTGGAATGTAAAGATAAACCTGCAAGAGAGGCAGGAATTGTGGACTCAAGATGGACTTTAAAGGAACTGCTAACATTCAGGTGTTTTAAAACATCAATCGGATAAAGATGAACCATCTAAGAAATTACCAGCTTTATATCTAATAGATTGGCAAAAAAATTGTAAAAAAGGAAAAGTGCTCCGATGGGGATTTGAACCCCAGTCGCAGGAGTGAGAGTCCTGAATGATTGGCCGAGCTACACTATCGGAGCAACTTGTTATCTTGCTATGCTTTACCTCTCAGGCAGCATATCTTCAAGTAATTTATAAAATATAAATCTTTCGTCTGAGTTTTAAAAAAATAGAGAAACTGCCGGAAGGATATTCTCCATCCGACAAGCTTAAGAAAATATTCCTGAAAGCTTTCCTAAACTTAATAGTAATCCGGTTTGTAATCCGGTTCCAGTTTCTCAAGTTTTGGCTGTCAGGACAGCTTTATACGAACATAGCCTGAGGAATTGAGGGTTCTTCGGTATTTACGACCTTTTCGTGTGCTTTCAGGAAATCACCCATGGTGATCTGTTTACCGCGCCTGCGGAGCACAAAAATTCCGGCTTCTTTGACGATAACGCTGATTTCTGCCCCGCTCATGCCTGTCATGACTTTTGCGAGTTTCTCGAAGTCCACATCATCTGCAAGGTTCATCTTGCGGGTGTGGATTTTAAGGATTTCAGCTCTTCCTTTATCGTCAGGAAGTGGGACTTCGATAGACCGATCAAACCTGCCAGGCCTGAGGAGAGCAGGATCAAGCAGGTCAATCCTGTTGGTTGCAGCAACGACCTTTACATTGCCTTTGGGGTCAAAACCGTCCATCTCTGCAAGGAGCTGAAGCATTGTCCTGTTGACCTCAGCCGAACCGCTGGTTCCGTCATAGGTCCTCATACTACCGACAGCATCGATTTCGTCTATGAAAAGAATGCTTGGAGACTTATCCCGCGCAAGCTGGAAAATGTCTTTGACAAGCCTTGAACCTTCACCTACGAATTTCTGTACCAGGTCAGATCCCGACATTCGGATGAAGGTTGCTTTTGCATGAGAAGCTATAGCCTTTGCAATAAGGGTCTTGCCCGTGCCCGGGGCTCCGTGGAGCAGGACACCTGAAGGAGGTTCGATTCCGATGTCCTCGAAAAGTTGGGGCTCGGTAAGTGGCAGTTCAACGCTTTCCCGGACTTCCTGAAGCACTTCATCCAGCCCACCAATCATGCTGTAGTCAACTCCAGGAGAGTTAATGAGTTCCATTACCTGAGCACGCACATCGGCAGCTCTGCTGACTACGGAAATAATTGAGTATGCCCCATTTACTGCAACTCTCATGCCGGGCTCAATCTTTCCAATACATTCTTCAGGGATCTGCGTAAGAACCTCCTGATTATTCCCATGCTGCCTTATAAGTGCGATTTCTCCATTTACCTCAAGAATAGTTGCAATAAAGAGAGGAGGCTCGGTAAGCTGTTCCAGATGAGCTTTCAATTTGTTGATTTCCTGAAGGTGCCTGCCTGTTGCCACACTTGCTTCCAGGAGCCGTGCCTTCATGTTCTCGTTCTGGACTCTCATTATTTCGATTTCGGTTAAGAGAGATTTCACATCTTCAGCATTGATCTTCCCGCTCTCAAGCTGGAACTCTACCCTTGTTTTGATATCTTCCAGAGAAGATCTTATTGCACTGTCTTCTGGCACTTGAAACCACCTTTTTTATCGCATGAAATTGAGTTTATACTGTCTATGATCTAAAGATTAGTTTTTATCTAAAGATTAGTTTATGATCTAAAGATTAGTTCACTCAGAAATTATTGATTTATAATAAATTGATTTGGAGGCAAACTGGCGGGATCTATAATACAGGTCCGTAACCAGTAAACCAGTCATGATCAGTTACCCGGTCAATTTACCCACTTAAGCTTTAAGCGTTATTTTCCGGAGGTATTATTCTCCTATATAGTTTGTCTCTCAGGATGACCACATTTTGTCCTGGTTTTACAAGGAGTAAAGCCGGAAATAAAGCCTGAGAAACGGGGAAATCATGAATTTTCTTCCTAAAATCTCCCGTTATAGTATGACTCACAAAGATCAAAGGGTAAAATGACATTTAAAAGGTACTCTTACTTTTCACAGTGAATGTTAAAATGTTTGAAATTAAATATATGTATAAATATAAAATGGATATATATAAGTTACTGCAACTCCTGTGACTATTTTTATATCCCGACTACCTTTATAATATCCCAATTAAGGATCTATTCAGTTATTTGATTAAATTGCTTTCGGACACTCGCTTGAAATTTGTCAACATTTGTATTCCGTTCAGTCATCATATTTCTTTTTTCTATATTATACATGCCGTTGCATTCTCCAGATTCCAGTAAATTATTCAGGAAAGAAGCCAGACAGAAAATTTAGAAAAAACTGAGTTTTAAACTTACTTTTTCAATTAAGCTCTTAAACTTAACTCTTGAACTATTTTACTTATATATTTCTTTTAGCTCTAGACGTTAAATTTCTAATCAGTTTTAATCCTGACTGAAAAGGACAAAGAATATAACCATTTCCCGACTTAAGCAAAAAAACTTTAAGGAAAATGGTATTCCTTTTTGTAATCCTTTAAGGTATAACAAACTACGGATGCAAAAAGTTAGAAGGATATATTTAATAATAAAAGCATTATATCATTCGACATGCGTACATCTCAGGATTTTCTAAGAGTAGGCACAGCAGTCATATTTGTTGGTATTATCATATTATTACTAGGTACAGTTCTTACTATTATACAGCATCCTGCAAACAGCCAGATGGGTGGACTTATAATGATCGGCCCAATCCCGATAGTTTTTGGCTCTTCTCCTGAAATAACAACAAATATGCTGGGAATTGGATTAATAATCTCAGTAATCTATCTATTCCTATGGAAAACGAAACGTTGACTGATGGAAACATGCTTTTTTCGATTGGAATTACCACAATACTCATCGGATTTCTGCTAATTATGATCGGCGTAGCTTTAAGCATGTACCAGGAATCCAGATCGACGCAAAGCTACTCAAACAGAACAGACACATCCGGAATAGATTCACGCTTTGAGAGCACTTCAAACTCTGAGAGCCCTCTCCATGAAAATTCCTCCGAAAGAAAAGTCGAATCCGAAATCAAAACCGGAGGAGTAATCATGATCGGCCCGATCCCAATCATCTTCGGAAGCGACAAAGAAAGTGCAAAAACCACCGCAATCCTTGCAATAATACTCATGCTTCTCAGCCTGCTGATCCTCAGATCCTCCTTTATTTAAATCCCATAATCGTCTTTCCTGCCAGGTTGAAATCAACTATTTTTGAAAAAGTTTGCATTGCGCCATTTGATCACACCGGATGAAGCTTTTGGTCAAGCTTTCCGCCATAACAGTTGCGATCAAAACATTTCAAAAAAATTTGCGGTCATCCCTTCATTTATAAGACTTGCACCACCTGATCCAAAACGAAACTCAGGTAAATCACCTTCCCGAAGCGCGTTGATAATGCAGCCTCTCTTGCCATAAGTCGATCCTATTGGTTCAGCTCAGTATCTTCATTATCGTTCATCCCTCTTGAGCGAAGCGTAGCGTAGCGAAAAGGGCCCCGTCCTCCCGAGACGGGACTCGGGTGACGGGACTCGGGTGACGGAACGCGGGTAACAAAAAGTTATTAATAGTTAAGCCCGAATCAGAGCTTTATGTTTACGATAATCACAGGCTCGCAGTTCGGTGACGAGGGAAAAGGCAAAATTGTCGATCTTATTTCAAAGAATTTTGATATTGTTGCCCGTTTCCAGGGAGGGAACAACGCAGGCCATACAGTCAAGGTAGGAGATGAGGTTTACAAATTGCACCTGATTCCTTCAGGTATTCTGCTTGATTCCAGAGTTCTGATTGGGCCTGGGGTTGTCCTGAATCCTGAGGTTCTTGCCGAAGAAATCGAGATGTTTGAGAAACACGGCATAAAAGTAGATGCCGAAAAACTTGGAGTCGATGCAAAGACAAGCATAATCATGCCTTACCATATTGAAATGGATGGGCTGAGGGAAGCGTCAAGGAAAACGAAAATTGGAACCACAAAACGTGGAATAGGCTATGCTTATATCGATAAAGTGGCAAGAGACGAATTCCGTATGGCTGAGCTTGTGGACCGTAAGCGTTTTTTTGCAAGACTTGAGGAACTTGCTCCCCAGAAAGAAAAGGAAATAGCAGCACTTGGAGGAGATCCTAAAATCGTTAGAGATCCTGTGCTAATTGAAAGATATCTCGAGCTGGGAAAGCAGTTTGCTACTTATGTAACAGATGTTTCCAGAGAAATCAACAAGGCTCTTGATGAAGGAAAACATGTAATGGCTGAGGCTGCTCAGGGTACACATCTCGATGTTATACATGGGACCCAGAAATTCGTAACTTCTTCTTCTACAATTGCAGGTTCTGCCTGTGCCAACCTCGGAGTTGGCCCTACAAGAGTAAATAACGTAATTGCTATAGTAAAAGCTTATATCACAAGAGTCGGTGAAGGCCCGCTTCCAACGGAACTGACAGGTGAACTCGGGGAAAGACTACAGAAAGCCGGAGGAGAATTCGGGACTACTACCGGCAGAGGCAGAAGATGTGGATGGTTCGATTTGCCTCTGCTGAAGAAAGCCATTGCTCTTAATGGATATACCGAGATTTCCCTGACCAAACTGGATGTACTCTCAGGCCTTAACCCCATCAGGATCTGCACCGGCTATACCTTCAAGGGAGAAAACCTTGACTATCCTCCTGAACTTACAGAAGATCTTGCTGAGTGTATGCCTGTTTACGAAGACCTTCCTGGCTGGGAAACTGACCTCACCGAAGTAAAAGCCTTCGAGGAACTTCCGGAAAATGCCAGAAATTATGTCAAGAGACTGGAAGAACTGATGAAAGTACCGATTAATTACATTTCAGTCGGTCCGGGCAGGGAACAGACCTTTAAAAAAGAGTAATGCAATTTATCAGGCTTGCAAGGGTAATTACTCAAAAAATGTGTATAGTAACTGTGATGGATATGTAACAATACACATATCCAATTGTATTTATCTTTCTAAATATTACCAAATTATAATATATATTACCAAATTTATATCTACATTCTTGTGATTTTAAGCCCTACTTAAGCCGATTATCTTTTATCTCCTACTTAAGCCGATTATTTTTTATCTACTACTGTAAATCTCATAGTGAACTCTGTACCATTGTTCCTTTTTAATTCAAACTCCCCATCTAACTGATCTGCTAGAGTAGTTATCAGTTGTATACCAAGGCTATCAACATTTTTAATATCAAGATTTTCAGGAATGCCTACACCATTGTCGGAAACAACTAGAATAAAACTGGTAGCCCTATCGGCTTCCTTTTCATTTTTATATTTACTGTTTTTTTCTCTATGTAATTTAATTTGGATTTCTCCCCTGTCTTTGCCGAGAAATGCATGTTTGAGAGAGTTGGAAACGAGCTCATTGACAACTATTCCTAAAGGAATACCAGTATCCATATTAAGAAACACATTTTCTTCCAGATCCATTGAAAGGTGGATATTTTTACTTTTAAGGCTGTAAGTCTGGAAAAGATTTTCAGCTAACTCTCTAATGTATGTTGAAAAATCTAATGTATCGGTTCCTTCTCCTTTATAAAGTTCTTCGTGGATGAGAGCCATAGATATAACCCGGTTCTGGCTTTCTCTGAAAGCCTCTATAACTCTCGGGTTATCAAACTTATCAGCCTGAAGGTCAAGAAGGGAAGAGATTACCTGCAAATTATTCTTAATCCTATGGTGAATCTCCTTTTTACGGGCAATCTCAACATTTGCTAAGGCTTTTTCTGCTTCTTTACGTTCTGTAATATCCTGAATAATTCCTTTAGCTCTAACAGGGTTGTTTTTTTCATCAAAAATAACTTCAGATTGCATATGGACTATACGCTCTTCTCCATTAGCCAGGATAATCCTGTATTCAATACTGTTAGTTTGCCCTTTTACAGCTTTCTTAATGGCAAGGGCACCATCCACATAGTCACGATCATCTGGATGTATGTAATTTAAAAACTCGTCATAAGGTGGTGCGGATTCTTGAGAAGCACGTCCAAAAATACGATACATCTCCTCAGACCAGTATGCTTCGTCCGTTGCCATATCCCACTCCCAATTCCCGATATGAGACATTTTTTGAGCTTCAGCAAGACCTTTTTCACTTTCTTTCAGGGAGTTATAAGCTTTTTCAAGTTCTGCAGTACGTTCTTCAACCATTTTTTCTAAATTTTCATGTGCTTTTTTTAACTTAACTTCTGCTTCTTTGCGCTCCGTGATGTCATTGGCGGCTCCAAACCATTCAACGATTTCGCCATTTGCATCCAGTATCGGAACCGCACGCGAGAAAATCCATCCCAGGTTTCCGTCTGCTAGACGGACCCTATGTTCCATTTCGTAAGTACTCTTCGTCCGTATGGCTTCATTGATGACTGCCATCACATGCGGCTGATCTTCCGGAGGAACATATTCATGAATCCATGTGTTGCTTGGGCTTTCCGTATTGGCAAGAAAACCTCGACCATGAAAATATCGCATCTCGCTCCAATCAGGGTTCACGCGATATACCATTTCTGAACTGGCAGTCACCAGAGCACGGAAGCGTTCTTCACTCTCCCGCAGCGCCTCTTCGACACGTTTGCGCTCGGTAATGTCAATGCAAATACCGGACATACGCTGAGGCTTCCCATTGCTGTCATAGGTCGTATTGCCAAGGGCGTTGATCCACCGCACTTCTCCAGATGGGAGCACGATCCGGTATTCGTTTGCGAGGGAGGTGTGGTTGTTAATTGCTGTTTCAATCCGTCTTTCCGCAACCAGCCTGTCGTCAGGATAGGTCACACTTCTCCATAAGTCAAAGCTAGCATCAGATTTCCTGGGATCTAAACCAAAGAGGCGGAATAGGTCTTCGGACCACTCAATCTTGCCGGCAGACATATTCCAATCCCATATGCCTGCGCCTGCAGAGATCTGGGCCAGCCTCAAACGTGATTCGCTTTCCAGAAGTGCCTCCTCTGCTCGCCTGCGTTCTGTGATATCACGTGCAGCAGCAAAGACACCCATAACCTTGCCATTCTCATCTTTATAAACTGAAGCATTATACAAAACAGGAGTTATATGTCCGTCCTTATGTTGGATTTCCAGGGTATAATCCCTAACCTCACCTTGCATGAATACCTGCTGATAGCCGGCACGTGCTTTTTCAGGTTCGGTAAAATAATCTGAAAAATCAGTTCCAATCAACTCCTTTCTGGAATATCCAGTAACCTGTTCTGTAGCATTGTTTACATCGGTAATCTTACCGTCACGCCCAATAGTTACCAGAGGGTCCAGACTTGCTTCAATCAGACTCCGGTTATAAACGTTTGACAACCTGATAGCTTCTTCTGCTCTTTTTCGTGCTGTGATGTCTATAAACGCAGAAATGGACCCACGTAATTTTCCCTGCTCGTCACGTAGGGGTCTGGCATTGCCCAGTACATGTCGCATCTGGCCGTCAGCAGATACGATGTCTAATTCGCAGTTGTTTATCTCTATGCCCGTAGCCGCTAACTGCGACGGCATTTTTGAAGGCGGGATCTCTACCCCATCCTTGAATAATTTAAATATCTCTGGCTTCTCTCCCTCAGGAGCAGATTTCGAAAAGTTTGTACCTGCAGGAATTCGTAACCATTCATAGGAAAGCCCATTACCAGTTATCTGAAGCGCCTGAGGGTCATGTGCTATATACACGGCAACAGGCACAGCATCTAATAATACTGCCAGTTCCTCTGAACGAGCCCGCTCACGTTTCTCGCTCTCTTGCAGTGCATTTACAACTGTATCCCGTTCAGCCAGTGACTGAGAAAGCTTGATATTGCTGTAGCTTAGTTGCGATATCATATTAGCAAATGTCATAAAGAAGGCCATGCTCGCATCCACAGCTTTCTTACTAAGCCGAGGAACTGTTTCAAGGGCCTTTATATATTCATCTTCATTAAAGCCGCACTGCCGAGCTTGAGACCGAAAAAGCTTATAGTTCAGTGGCTCGTCATCAAAAAAGAACTGTCCTGAAAAGATATTGCCAACGTGCTGACCTTCTACCATAACTGGAGTTACAACGTCCCACATGTTGTTTTTACATTTGTACAACTTATATCCTTTCGGAGCAACGTCCGCAGTTAGATGTATGTCTCTTTCTGTACAATGCTTGCAGGCTTCAGGACTAACCCTATGGAATTTCATGCAGATATCCTGCCATCCAACACTTACCAGAACATTGCCTTCCAAATCGTTCAGGCACATGGGGACATGAGCAAGTGCATAAAAGTCACTCATAAGGGACTGGACCGCTTTAGTATCAATAATCCTGGCAAGATCCAGGTTCGCCTTTTCTTGAGTTTTACTTCCCTGAAGTTTTCCCTCAACCTTTTTACGGTCACTTATGTCAAATCCGTAAATGTTTACACATTCTTGTTCAGGAGATGGATGAAAAACGATAAAGTAGACTTTTTTACCCATAGCAACTTCTATTTTTTCAATACTTCTCCGAGAAATTGCCCTTTGAACGAAAATTTCGAGGTTTAGAGGTAATTTTTCCCCGACTACCACGCCCCAATCACGCAATAAGGGCTCCCCCGCCTTATTGGAGTAAAGAATAACCCCGTCCTTTGCCACACTGAGCACAGGATTCGAGTCTATTGCTTGAGACTGCTCATTTTTCAATTTCATTTTCCCCTCAAATCTCCCTTTCTTAAGTGACAAAATATATGACTTTCAATAATTATTTACAAATTATTTGTAATTATCGTACTGCTAATTATCTCTTTTTATATATAATAAAATTTCAGTGATTTACGAACGTAATTTTTGGCTTTAAAATAACTCAATAGTACTATTTACTGATCTGTATTTTTATTCTGGCTTTACTTTTTATGCTATATAATAATTCAATAACATAACTATAATACTTTTAAACTTATAAAACTACTTATTAATATTTTTATACTGAGAATTTTATGTGCGTTTTTATTGTTTCCTGTTTCTGCTCCTGCGGGAAAATATTCTCAATTAACTCCATTGTTGAATATCAGGTCGTGTCCCCTAATTATAGATCAATTCCGAAAAAGCGAGTACATCCCACGCATTTAATGAATATATTGAGAGACTCTTGCGCTTTCGGTTTTCAATGATTCAAACCCACGACCGAATATCAAGCAACTATCAATAATCCATACAATTTTGAAATTCTGAAACTCTTTTATGAATGTTTATGTTGAAGCAAAAGCGGCGCCAGGAAAGCTATAAGGAAAGCTGTAAGTGCTACAGCAATAGCAGAGCCGGCAACTCCCTGCCAATCTGCTATCTTCCAGGCCAGCATTGCACCTCCAGACCCCAGGCTGCCGCCAATAAACATCCCTACCATGAACAAACTATTCACCCGGTTGCGTGCTTGCGGCTTAAGCCCGTAAATTATCTGCTGATTGGCAACCATGGCGCTTTGCATCCCGAAATCCAGAAGAATAACTCCGAAGATTAAGCCTGAAAGAGAGTTCCAGCCTGCAAGAATCAGCCAGGATAGCAGAGCGGCAAACGCACCTGTAGAAACAACCTGGCCTGGTCCCCGGCGGTCAGCTAGACGTCCAGCTATGGGAGCAGCAAGCACTCCAACCACCCCAATGATTCCAAAAAGTCCTGCAACATCGGCGCCGAGGTGGAAAGGAGGCTGTTCGAGATGCAGCGCAAGGATCGTCCAGAAGGCGCTGAACACGGCGAAGATCAATCCCTGTGTCAAGGTGGCTCGACGTAGACTGGATTCCTCGCGCCAAAGTTGCAGGAGTGAACGAAGCAGCGAACCATATTGCATAGAAGTTGTGGGCCGACTGAGCGGCAATAACATTGCCATTGATGCCGCACCAACCAGAACCAGAGGAATGCCAAGCCAGAACATCGCTCTCCAGCCGTAGTGAGTGGCAATAAAACCGGCGAGAATCCGGCTCAAAAGCATGCCGCTCAGCAATCCGCTCATAACGCTGCCGATAATTGCACCTCGGCGGTTATCAGAGGCCAGCGATGCGGCAGCCGGTATTATCTGCTGCGTGACAGAGGCAGTAAAGCCAATGCAAAGTGAGGTGCCCAGCAGGGCCCAACCGGTAGATGATGTAGCGGCAAAAAGCAGTGATAAGGCCAAAACGAGAAACTGCAATACGATGAGCCGGCGGCGTTCTATCAGATCGCCCAGAGGTACCAGAAGCAGCAACCCAAGTGCGTAACCGAGTTGGGTAGCAGTTGGAATCAGGCTGGGAGCCAATTCGCCTGGGAATGAGCGAGTGATAACCCCAAGCATTGGCTGGTTATAGTAGATGTTCGCCACTGCGATTCCGCATGCACAGGCCATCGCAAAAACAAGCCCTTTGCCTGGCTCAGAGGCACTTCTAATATGGAATGTGTCCTTTTTAGAATAGTAGTTTCCGTCTTCCGACATGTAGTGCGATTTAAAACGATCAAGTACTTTATTTATTTCCCTCAGTCACGGGTTACACCATATAACCCGATGATAAATACATCAGATATTGTGATTCTGGATAACAGCCCATTAACATTGCTGTTATGTGAGCTTCACACACAAAAGTTACCATTTGTGCATGTCACACCAGGATTACCTCTAATGGAAAAGGTAGCGCTATGAAGCAATTCATAGGATAGCTTCTTGTCGCACCTGCAAAAAGTGGAGTTTATGTGTTTTTCATTAAAACGATAGTAACCTGATAAGTAAACGCTTATAAAATAATGGGGAAGTTGATGAATCCCATGCTATTGTTGCTCAGGCTTCAACTTCGATCTGGTTAAGTTTATTGTAAAAATCAACTATCAACTTTGCAGCTTCGCTTTCCATGTTTAACTGGAAAATTCGAGTTTGCTTTCCGAAGGGTTTTTCTGTAACAACTCCCGATCCAACCAGAGGTGTGATAACCCTTGATACACTTGCGTGTGACAATCCAGTTTCTTCAGCTATTCCTGAAAGATAAGTTGGTTCGTTTTGTCGTTCAATAAGATTCTTAAGGACTGTCATCTGTGCGGTTTTCCCGAATATTTTTTCTAATTTATCCATTGTTTTTCATCTCAGAGATGGCTTTTCTCTAATTAAATAATTCCTATTTTCTAATATTAGATACGACCATATATTTATTTCTTTTCTTTAATATAAATTGACTGATATTTAAGAGTATAAATGAAAACAATTAAAAACAGTCATTATACATATACAAACAATAATGGAAACTCCAGAAAAGACATATATTTTTTCTATCTTTTACGTTAAATCCAAGATGAAATTATGCAATCCAGGCTGAAAAAGAGATGTCTTTTTTCAGATCCCTTTAAATAAATCGCAGTTTTAACTTAGAACCTATCAGATAAGTGTTGTAACCGTTATATCTAATAGAAAAGTAAGATAATAGACAAGCAGGCTAAGACCTGAATATCTCCATATTATTTTCCATTACTGTTTTCTGATAGCCAACTGCTCAGACAGATGCCTCTTAGATGTCTCCAAAGTCTTAATAGCTTTATTTATATTATATAGATCATTTAAAATGGTTTCCATGTCCGGATAAGTAATTTATCCTTCTCCTTCAATATATAAAAATACCTTTTTCATTCTCTGTAAATCCTTTCCAAAATATCCCTGTAAAATGCTCTTCATCCACCCTCATCTTTTCAATCATCTGTGACGCCGTATAAGGCACAATTCCCCGGTTTGCAAGAGAAATAATCGCCTTTTCCCCTGCGAGCGTAATATTCTTGCGTTTCTGTAAACTTTCTGTAAACTTTCTGTAAACTTTCTGTAAACTTTCTGTAAACTTTCTGTAAACTTTCTGTAAACTTTCTGTATCCGTTTTTTTTCTTTAGGGGAAACCTTGATCTTTTTTGCCTGTTTCTTGGCAAGGTTGATTTCCCCTTCTTCCCATGGTTTGAGGCTGCAATCATCTTGTTTTTAGAGTAGCCAACTGATTCAAATCATAAATAAACAAAAAAAAATTGAATTGGGGAATAAAGACATCTGAGTATTGTAGACGGAGGGCGAATAATGGTATACATTCTAAATTGATTGGGCCAGATGTCTTTGCTGTATAATATTTAGGGATCGTTATATAAGTGCTATTATCTACTGCTATTTATCATGCATTTATTTCAGTACTCATATTCTTACTTTCAATAGTGCACCAGTATACATTATATCCTGTTTTTCATTCCCAAAACTTCTTCGTCTTCACATAATTTCTCTCTGCAACCAGAATATCCCTGTAAAACGCTTCTTCGTCCACCCTCATCTTTTCAATAACCTTTGACGCCGTATCAGGCCCAACTCCCCTGCTCGCAAGCGCAATAACCGCCTTTTTCCCCTGCGAGCGTACTATGCTTGCGTTTCTGTAAACTCTCTGTATCCGTTTTTTTTCTTCGGGAGATACTTTGACTTTTTTTGCCTGTTTTTTGACAAGGTTAATTTCCTCTTCTTCCCAGGGTTTGAGGGCTGCAATCATCCTGGACTCGCAGACCGGGCAGATGATTTCTTCAGGGACGTTCTTGACCTGCCGGCGGGAAGTCCATTTCTTGCAGTTAGTACAGAATAAAATAATTCTGTCGTTCATAATGCGTTCCTTAAGGGCAAGCACTATTGATCGGTCGGCTTTCTCCGGTGCGACTAGGTCTTTTTTCATGGCAAAACCGGATGAACCGATCGGAGTTGGCAAGGACACTTCAACTGAAATTTCGCCGGCTGCAAGTCTTTTAAGGACTTCTTTTGTCCTCTGGACGTCAAGCAGGTCGTGGAAGATTTCCCGGATGACTTCGTCATACATTGAGGAACCCTGGTATATTTCCAGCAGCTTTTTCATGCTTATCCGGTCGTAATCAACGTCTCTGGATAGGGCTCCGAATTTTCGGGCAACGTGGACCATTTTCCATTTCATCAGCATTGTGTTTTTCAGGGTCATTTCTATGATCGGCTCAACGTGTTCAGGGCGGAGGGAAAGCAGCATTTCCCGGATCTGGAAAGAGCCTACACGCCTTGGAAGGGTCAGCTTTATCCTGTAAGGGTCCACCTCCTGGGCTACACTGCTTCCGAAGCGGGCTGAAAGAAGCGAGGTCAGAACCCTGGCAAGGGTACCATTTGTATTATGGCCAAAACAGGCGTTCAGGGTTACAGCATCTCCTTCGTCTTCAATCACAATCGTATCCGCATCAGGAAGGGGGAATCCTCCTTCTACGTGTTCACGCACAAGGCGGACCAGTTCAAGCACAGCATTCCTTGCTACGGGATATTTTGCCTGGAGTTTTTCGGCAATTGATTCATCATCAAGTTCTGCCCGAATAAAAGCCGCAATTTCCGCCCTTAGCTTTCCTACATCCTGGGCTACTTCAAAAGGCACAGGGATTTCTTCACCGGTCCAGCTCGGAACCTCTCCTGTGCCTTCTACAGGTTCGACTTTGATCCTGTCCTTTCCCTGTTCGCGGTCAGGCATCTCAACGACACGCCACATATAGCCTTTTGTTATGAAAACGGCACCTTGTTCTGCAAAATTTACGACAAAGGCTTCGTCCAGCACGCCGACTGATTTTCCGCTTACAATATCATAGATCTCGTACTTTTTCTCGTCCGGGATCATGGAAAGGTTCTCGTAATAGTATTCCCGGCTTTTCCTGCGTCTTTTGACGATATTTGAACCTTTTTCACGCCAGACCAGTTTGTAATCCCCTATCTGGTCCACAACTCTTTGCAGTTCCTCAAGCCGCAGATCCCGGAATGGGTAAGTCCGTTGAAGAATCTTGAGAATTTTCTCAATTTCAATCTCCCCAAAATCCATAACCATGCCCGCGATCTGATTTGCCACGACGTCCAGGGATTTTATATGCGGAGAAACTTCTTCCACCCTGCCTTCCAGTGCAGCTTTTGTAATTACCATACTTTCTGCAGTATCGTCAACTTCCATAGAAATTATAGTGCCCCAGGAAATCGAATGCAGCTTATGCCCGGCTCTTCCGACTCTCTGGAGCAGCCTTGAAACCTGGCGCGGAGACCCGTACTGAACTACTCGGTCGACATTTCCTATATCGATTCCAAGCTCCATTGACGAGGTGCAGATAAGGCCTTTAAGGGCTCCTGATTTGAACGCCTCCTCAGCTTCCACACGGGCTTCAAAAGAAAGCGAGCCGTGATGTACACCTATGGATGTCCCGAGTTTCCGAAAACCGGCAGCTAAAGCTTCGGCACTCTGCCTCGTATTTACAAAAATAAGAGTGGACTGACTATCTTCGACAATTTTCCGGATGCAGAGCAGATGAGATGCAAATTCGGGCTCGCAACCAACGGTTTTTGCAATTTCCAGGACTTCTTTTTCCCTTATCTTTCCTTTTTCTGAAACCTGAGGGTTGACCACATCAAACTCAAGCAGTTTCAACAGGGCTACCTCAATTACAGTAAAATCCCTTCCATTACCTGCCAGGAACTTTGCAATTTCCCAGGGGTTCCCGACTGTTGCAGAAAGCCCGATTCTCTGGAACTCTCCTGAAATTTCCACAAGCCTTTCAAGCCCAACAGCCAGTTGAGTTCCACGTTTTGAACCTGCAAGTTCATGGATTTCGTCTATCACAACATGAGTTACGGTTTCAAGGTTCTGGCGCAGGCGGGAGCCGGTAAACATTGCCTGCAAGGTCTCAGGAGTAGTGATCAGTACATCAGGGGGATTTTTCGACTGGCGCTGCCTTTCACTTTGTGGAGTATCACCATGCCTAACCTGGACTTTGATGTCGAGCAACTGCCCGAGGATTTCAATACGAGAAAGCATATCCCTGTTAAGTGCCCTCAATGGAGTTATGTAAAGGGCTGAAATTCCCTTTCTGGCTTCAGGTTTCTTTTTCAGGATACTGTCAAAAACAGGCAGCACGGCTGATTCGGTCTTGCCTGAACCCGTAGGAGCTATCAAAAGAGTATGCTTTCCATCCATTATGTGAGGAAATGACCTTTCCTGAGGTTCTGTGGGTTTTGTAAAGCCAAGAGTTTTGATGGCTTCCTGAATCTTTGGATGAAAAGTGTTAAAGATGTTATGAAATGTCATGTTTTTGTAATCAGTTTTTGGTTAAATTGTTCAATTATTGTGTTAGTTGGCACCAGTATAAATGTTTCTCTGCAAGTGCATAAATAAAGTGAGTAAAAAAATAGAAAAATGCGGTCTCGAATTGAAAATTGTCTTATCCACAGGGAATGACGAAGAACCAAATATATAAATTAACCTGTATTAAAATAACATCAATTAACCTGTATTAAAATAACATCAATTAACCTGTATTAAAATAACATCAATTAACCTGCATTAAAATAACATCAATTAACCTGCATTAAAATAACATCAATTAACCAGTACCTAATTATAATTAATTTGTCCTAATATAATATAAATTAGCCAGTATCTAATTATAATTAACCTGTATAAAATAATATAAATTAACCAGTATCTAATTATAATTAACCTGTATTAAAATTGAAAAATTAAATATATGGAATTAAAGCTATGAAGAACTGAAGGTCGAAATCACACAATTTATTTTCAAGGTACGTAATCTATATAAAGGTTTGAATACAAACATATATTTATAAACTTAATTAAGGAATCAAATGTCAGGAAAAAAATCTTTAATAATAGTTGCAGGCATATGCCTTTTGTTAGTAGGAATTATTATTCTAAACCCTTTTATGCAGCAGAACTCTCCAACTAACAAAGAAGAAAACAACAGTGAGAACAAAAACAACAGTGAAGAAGAAAACAATAGTGAAAGCGCTAGTCCGAATTCTTTCTTCATAAATAATTGGGGTAACGCAAACCATGAAGTTACTGTAGAACTTCTTAACTCAAAAAACAATTCTGTATTTAGCGAATCATATACCTCAGTTCCTGGAGAACCCATAGAAGATCAATTTCCAGTTACACCGGTAACAGGGGGACAAGTTGTAGTTACATTAGATAACAATATCACCAGGACCCAGCCGGTTTCAGAGGATTTGACAGACCTAGTACTATACATTGACATAGATATGATAGCCAGTAGTCCATTGGACCTGACCACTGTTCTTCCATGAATTAAATAAGGAATGAGTCAAATATAATATCAAAGGTTTCCGTTGCCAAAAATGATTATTTAGGGAAATGGAACTATAGATCAATTCCCAGACTGAAAATTTGAAGTTATATTTTATCATTCCTTACACTCTGACACTATAAATGTCAGCGTTTATAGCGATGTGTTCCTGCAACAATTAGTGAGGCAAAGGAACTGCTAACTGCAAATCTAAACCTGAAAACGTTGAAAAGCAACGAAAGGTACTCATTTTATCAAACCTTTGTGGAATATGGTGGAGTTAAACAAAAGTGGGTTTTGTTACTCTCTCATAAAATGAAAGAAAAAAAGAGATAACTCTCAGAAGGAAGCTTGAAAAAGAGCTTGAAAAAGCAGAAAAGTCGCTTAAAAAGCTGGCAGGAAATGACTTTTTCTGTGAAGAAGATGCATAATTTCATGTTCTTTTTTCTTCTGTATTTTCCAGTTCTTTATTATAATAAAGAGTAAACTCCTTTCCAGGGCGTAAGGAGAAATTATATGAGGCATATTTTTCTTCCGGAATTACCTCATACATCCGATATTTTGCAGGCACGATTATTGCATCGTATTTTGCCTTAGCCGGAGGTTCTGTATAATATGCTGCTTTCTCATAGTCCCTGAGGTACCAGGGCAGGGGCCAGTAAAGGTTTTCGGGATCCACAACTGATATCCTTAGAGTTTCAGGCCCAATATTAAATTCTTCAATTTTCTCCATAAGTTGCCGGATGTCCGGAGATGCCTGTGAATACGTCATTAGCTCATCAGGTTCCATACTCCTGTAAAAATTTACCGAAATACACTGGGCCAGGGATATTATTAGTGTAAGTGCCAGAATCCCCGCAACAAAGATATGGGCTCTGGAACGTTTTGTCTCGGAAGTGGGGCTTTTGTCTGTTCCGGAATTCATGTTTTCTGTTCCGGATAAATTCATGTTTTCTGTTTCGAGTAAATTCTTCTGTCTTTGGCCAGGTGCCCTGGAAAAAAAATCTCCCAGATAGGCTCCTGCCAGAATCCCGAAGGGTAGGACAATGTGCACAACAAGCCAGGGGACTTTTTCCTGAAGATAGGAATAGAGCAGCAAACTAGCAACTGCCCAGTAGGAAAGAAACATGAAAAAGGAGGTATTTTCTCCTTTCTTTTTAAGGAAATGAACAATACCTGCAGTCCCAAAAATCAGAATTGGGCTTTCGTATACAAGAAGGATAGGAATATAAAAGTAAAAAGGGCCTCCTATGCGTTCAATTCTGTGCATCTCCATCCAGTGAGAAAAAGCCCTTTCCACAATTGAAAAGAGGGTTTCCGGGGTTCTGAAAAGGCTTGTGTAGAATAACATTACTATAAAAATAAAAAGAGTGCCTGAAAGCAGAACTTCCGGTATAAACGGAAAAATAGCTGAAATCTTGAGAACAAGAGTTTTTTTAAGGCTCAGTTTTTCTTTTTTCCAGTCGGAATAAAACCTGTACAAAGAATAAATCCCTGCATAGGCTCCGAACATGAGAATAATAAGATAGGCATTCTCTTTTGAAGATACAGCGATTGCAAGAGAAGAGGCTGTAAGGATAAGATAAGGGTATCTATTTGGGTTGTGACGGTTCTCAAGGTATCGAATTTCCCCTATAACGGTTGCCAGTGTGCAGAAAACAATGATTGGGTCATTCCTGAAGAACCTTGAAAAGTACACCATACTTGGAGAAAAAGAGAGCAAGAAAGCCGACCAGAGTACACCTCTTTCTCCAAGTTCCTTCTTGAGTAAAAAGAGCAGAAGAATTGCCGCTACTCCGAAGAAGACAGGGATCAAGCGTGCTGTTGTGTCGTTTATTCCCAGAAAGTGAAAGACAACAGCAGTAGAATGAAAAAGAAAAGGGCCGTGATAAGCCGGATTATATCTATATTGTCCGGTTTCAAGAAGTCTAAGGGTAAAACTGGCATGTACGCTTTCATCGTGATGGAAAACTCGCTCTCCCAGGTCAAACAGTCTTATTGACAGAGCAAAAAAGATGATCAGAAATCCGAGTATTTTATATTTTTTTTCAGAAAGTTCTGGCGAGTTTTTAGTATTGTAATCCCGACCTCGCTGCATAATTCCCCCAACCCTTCAGCATAGCTGCTTCTTTATGGGCATAGATATATTTAAGGGATAGGATGAAATAGTCTCTCTCATGGCTGAGGTTAAAGTCAAGTTATTTGCAAATTTGCGTGAAAAAGCAGGTACATCGGAACTGCAGCTATCGGGAGAAAAGGTTATTGATGTCCTTTTATCCCTCACTGAAAAATATCCCGAGCTGAAGAACATTATTTTTGAGGAGCCCGAAGGAGAAAGCGAAGCTCCGGTTATGTGCGGTTCAATTAATGTCCTTATAAATGGAAACAATGCCCGGCATCTCGATGGGCTTGATACTCTTCTTTCGGATGCCGATGAGCTTGCCGTCCTGCCTCCGGTTTCGGGGGGCTGATTTTTTCAGGAAGGACGATCATGGGCAGGATATTCAAAGAACGAACCTCGGTTGATGAAGCTTTGAGACTTTTTCTTGAGCATATTTCTCCTCTAATGAAAACAGAAGAAATCTCACTCGAAACCTGCACAGGCAGGGTACTGGCAGAGGACGTTATCTCGGAAAGGAATGTCCCTCACTATCGGCGTGCAGCTATGGATGGATACGCGGTAAGGGCTTCCGACACTATGGGAGCTTCCCCTACAAATCCGGTAATGCTGCAGCTTTCTGACCGGGTAGAGGAAGGATGTTTAACCTGGGTCCATACTGGGGCTTCAGTGCCTGAAGGAGCTGATGCTGTCGTAATGGTTGAAGATACCATTGCCGTAGGAAACCTTGTTGAGATCAGAGCTCAGGTCTACCCGACTCGTAATGTGGGACAGGTTGGAGAGGACATAAAAAAAGGAGATGTTGTTTTTGAGGAAGGGCATCTTCTTCGTCCTTGTGATGCTGCTGTGCTTGCGTTGCTTGGACTTGACAGGGCAAAGGTTTTCAAAAAGCCTGTTGTTGCAGTTATTCCAACAGGGGATGAGCTTGTAAGCCGTCAGAAAGGCAGGGATGTGCCTCTTCCGGGTATGGTGCTTGAGACTAATGGGCTGATGTCGGCTCTTTATGTGAATAAATGGGGTGGAATTCCCCGATATCTCGATATAGTGCCTGATAACCCGGAAAGTATAAAAATGGCTATAGAAGCAAACATGGATACCGATATGATTCTTCTTTCTGGCGGAACGTCAGTAGGAAAAAGAGATCATGGCCCTGAGGTTGTGGCAGCTCTTGGAGAACTGCTCGTTCACGGCATAGGAGTCAGCCCCGGTAAACCTGCAGCCATTGGGGTTATAAATAACGTTCCTGTCGTTTGCCTGCCAGGTTATCCGGTTGCCGGGCTCGTTGCCCTCTATCTCTTTGTCCGTCCTGGGATTAGAAAACTGGCAGCAATTCCGGAGATTCCCGAGCTTATTCTTAAAAGGCGCCTGGCTGCAAAAGTCAGTTCGAAAATAGGATATGTTAATTTCATCCGCGTTGTATTTGAAGGAGATAAAGTGCGCCCTCTTACCGGAGCTGGAGCCGGGGTACTGAGTTCCGTTGCTAAGGCTGATGGGTATGTGTTGGTGCCAGAAAACATTGAAGGGTATGATGAAGGAGAAGAGGTTGATGTCTTCTTAATTGAATGATATTTCTGTGTTCTCTCAAAAACATCCTTTTTTCCCTTCTTTACTCTGTTTTTCTCCATTGAAGCCCGGAAGGAATTTTCCCTCCTTCTGAGATAAAGTTTTATACTTCAAGGGCTAATCAAACGAAGAAAACCATAGCTAAAACGCTCAGAGCTAAAACGTTCGGAGCTAAAACGTTCAAATCTAAAATCTAAACTTTTAAGTGATTCACTGAGTGAAAAACAATGTCTTCCATGCATAAAGACCTGGATAAGATTTTTCTCATAGGCGCTGGCGGGTTCCTTGGAGCAATATGCCGTTTTTCACTCTGTGAGCTCATGGAATCGCATTTAGGTATCCTTTCGGTAAACGTACTCGGAAGCTTTATGCTCGGCCTGATAATGTACGACACTGAGTATATTGGGTTTATAGGTCCAAAAGGAAAGCTTGCTTTCGGGACCGGATTTATGGGAGCATTCACAACATTTTCGACGTTTGCAGTCCAGTCTTTTACCATGCCCTTTTTCCCTGCTCTGGAAAATATCAGTGTTAACCTGATTCTTGCCCTGGTCGGCGTGTTCATGGGCAGGAGTACAATAAAAGCCCTTTCAGGTAGAGAGGTATGAAGAGATGTTCTCCCTTCCAGGCATGGAAAAACTCTTTTTGATAGGTGCAGGTGGTTTCATTGGGGCATGCCTTAGATATATGGTTTCAAGCCAGGTTCCCAGGATTAGGAATATCCCTGCAGGCACGCTTACCGTGAACCTCTTAGGGACCATTGTACTTGCTTTTCTCACTTTTTCTTCTGAACCCCAATCTATGGTCTATCTCGTAAATATAGGAATTTTAGGTTCCTTTACCACATTTTCTACCTTCGCATATGAAACTTTCAAATTGCTTGAAGAAGGGCAAAATTTCTCCTTTTTCCTGAACATCTTTCTTAACGTTGCACTCTGCCTCGCAGGAGTAAGCATTGCATACCTGGCCCAGGGGTTGTGAGTTTTAATATCGAAAGATGAGTAGAAAAATTTTCTATGGAATGTATTATTCTGGAATTCTAGAAACTATTATTCCATGAAGAAAATATATTTTACGGCTTAAAAATAAAAGCCAAAAAGTTAAGTTAAAAAAGTTAAGTTAAAAAGTAAATTCAAAAAAGTAAATTTAAAAGCCCTTAAAATTACTTTACAAGAGCCTTTGCAGATCTTCTGATGAAGCGCCTCTTATGACCTGAAGAACTGAAGCGCTGTGCAGGTCCTGGGTGTGCTTTTTGAGCCTGTGACTTCTGGACCTTAATTACTTTGCCTTTTCTGCCTTTTACTTTTACCCAATCAATGCTGCCGGTTTTGCCCATTATCATTCCTCTTTAAGTTTAATCTTAATTTTCTCTGAATTTATTTGTAATTTATCACGTAATATCCAGGTATTCGCTTATTGCTGGACACTGCCGGTTGCCGCGGATTATTTCTTCTCCTCGGCAGAGTCTCAATAAACAGGTATTTAAACAGGTGTTCCCTGGTTCTATAGCGTTAAGTGTTAAATCGATAATTCTCAATGATTATTGAAAAATATCTAATATTCCTTGAAGCCTGAAAGTGCGAAATTATAAATGTCATCAAGCCTTGAGTTTATGTTAAAAAGAAATGCTAGTAATTAAATGTTACGGACATGGAATTAAAACAAGGTAGACTTGCACTATTCTTTTCTTAAAAAGGTGATTAACGTAAAAAAAAATAACATTGAAACAAGGCTTGCAGATGCAAGGGAAGAACTTGCAGGCGTAACGAAATTTCCTGACCCTGAATTTGTAGGCATTATTAAAGAGCTGGGGTTCAGATGTGAACTTTGTGCACGTTGCTGCACAAAAGAGTTTAATGATCATGTTTTCCTGCTCGATGCAGACCTGGCCGTTATAAGGCAGATAAATCCGGATTCAGTTACTCCTGCTCCATATCCTGAGTTTTGTGACCAGAAGGGCAGGTTTTATGTCTCAGGCTATGCCTTGAAAACAAAACCTGATGGCTCTTGCATCTTCCTTGAGAATAAGCGATGCAAAATTTATGACAGGCGTCCTTCAATCTGCAGAGTCTATCCATACATGCTTCATCGGGAAGCTGACGGCTCTGGCAATGTGGACTGGCGCCAGATAAGCGGCTTAAACGAGCATGGGAGCTATTATTCAGAACTGGAAAATTCCGAATGCAAAGCAATTGCGAGGGAGACAAGGGCTTATGAAGAGGCTTACCTGAAACAGATGATCGGGTTTTTTGAAGCTGTGAAAGCTCACTTCCAAAAAAATGGTCTGAAACATGTTCAGAGTATATATGACCGAAAAATACGGGAATTTCTTAAAGGCAAGTGCGAAATTGAAGTCTTTGTATATTATAATGGCGAGTTTGAAAAATGTAACCTTAAGCCCGGTACTTAAGCTCGGTACCAGTTAACAATGCGGTATATATTGGCAATTTTATTTTATTTTACCTTGCCTTTTTGTCGTTGACCTTCCACCTAAGAAGTATCCCTTCTTCAATTGTTTCAGCAGAAGACAATTCAAGCTCCAGGAGTTCGGCTTCTGAAAATCCTTCCCCGTCCGTAAAAGTCGGGGCTGTTTTTCCTCCGATTATAAGGTTTCCAACGAAAGTATAGACTTCATCAACAAGACCGGCAGAGAGCATACCCCAGTTCAGGGTTGCACCTCCCTCAACCATGAGGGTGTTAATTCCCATTTCCTTTAATTTTGCTGCAAGCTCGATAAGGTCAACTTTAAAGGTCCCTGTTTTAATGACGAGAGCTTTTTCTTCCAGTTTTTCTATCTTTTCTTCAGGTGCAGAAGTTGAAACGGCAATTATCCGGAGTCCATCTCCTTTTTTGAAAATATCGGAATCAAGCGGAGTTCTTGCTGAACTGTCCACAATGATCCTTACTGGATTCTCGTTTTTTCCGGCGGCTTTCCTGGCTGCCCTTCTCTCTGGAGACTTTACGGTTAAGCTTGGATCGTCCGAAAGGACAGTTCCTATACCTACCATAACTGCGTCTGCCCGGGCTCGGAGTTCGTCAACCCTTTCAAAATCAAGTTTTCCGGAGATTCGGACCTGTTTCCTTTCCTTTGTTGAAAGTTTGCCGTCGGCTGACATAGCAGAATTAATAAAAACAAAAGGTCTGTCCATTTTTCTGGCTCCTGAAAAAAGTAATTTTCGGAGGCGTTTCTGGGGAGAAAGCCTCTTTACTGGAATAAATTTTGAATAGGCATTAATAGCCTTATTTTTTCTTAAATAGCTTTATTATTCTTCGTTTCACGTTAAAAACGTTTAACGGGTCTTAGAAGCGAGATTTAATCTTAACTTATTCTATTTCTATCAGAGGCTTCAGGAGATCATGGTCTCTCAAAAGTCCCTGAAGTTTCCGGTTTGAATTGATAATCGGAACTTGGTCAATCCTGTTCCGTTTCATTTTCCGTGCACAGTCGCTGACGGATGTGATATACGTAGCTGTGATTGGCTCCCTGATCATTATATCGCTGCCGCTCAGGTTGGGAACCTTAATCCTTGAGACGCTATAGTAGATGCTCATGGTGTCTCGCATCGATTCCCAGGTCCAGGCATCGTCGTCCTGGCCTGCAGACATATCTGACATCTCTACACTGTCTTCAATTATGCTGGCAGCAATAACATCACGATCCGAGATTATTCCTATGAGCTCCAGGTTTGAATCAAGTACCGGGACAGCCTTAACGCCTGCGAGTTCCATAATCCTGGCAGCAACAGGCAGAGGCGTTTCACTGTAGATCGCAACGACTTCCTTTTCCACATAGTCCTTTATCGGGATGTCGATGTTCATGTCCGCAATTGTGCCTATAATATCTGCCACGGTAACAAGCCCTACAAGTTTCCCGTCATCGACCACTGGAAGCCTTCTTATGTGGTGCTCCAAAAGTAAGCGTGCTGCAGTCTGCAAATCCGATCCGGAGGATATGGTTATCGGATCACGTGTCATAAGAAGAGCCAGTTGTTCTTCTTCAGGGTTTTGTAAAAGGTTTGTCCTTGTTACAACTCCCACAACTTTGGAGTCTTTAAGTACCGGAACTCCTGATATGTGCTTGTTCTTAAGAATTTTAAGAACCTCATCCCTTGAACCTGGAAGGGTTGCGCTTGCTACATCCCTTACCATGATATCTTCAATGAAGATGTTTTTTGGCATGTAATCTACACCTTTGTATACTCTGAATCCTGGTTTTCTTTCCCATATCTCTATTTTCTCACAAGGCTTCCAGTTGGCAGAAAGTCTTAACCTTGTTTTTCACTCCGGACGACCAGGACCGGGACTTTTGAGCCTCTTACTACCTTCTCTGCAACGCTTCCCATCAGAAACCTGTCGAGCCCGGTTTTTCCGAGGGTGCCCACAACTATCAGGTCAGCATTATTGTTTTCTGCAAAATTTATAATCTCATTACTCGGGTGACCTTCCAACAGCACTTCTCTTACCTCAACTCCTGAGCCTTTTCCGCGTTCCTGTACCATGGATATTGCTTTCTCCCCTTCTCCTCTCAGGGTATCATACATTGCTTCCCATCCCGCATCCATAGGTATCGAAGAAAAAGAAGTTATATCTATTACGTAGAGAGCGTGAACCGTGGCCCCGCTGAGTTTTGCAATCTCAATACCGTAAGAAATAGCCTTAAGGCTGTTCTCGGATCCGTCTGTTGCAATCACTATATTCCGGTAAAATTCGCTCATCATGTCTGTTCTCCATTTGCTTTACGAATGAAGTACTGATAGTATGTCATCGGGTCTTGCCCGCCTTGTGATTCCACTTATGGGGTTCTTTATCCCTGCAAGATTATTGGAATTTCCATTCAGGATCATGAGATTAGCTTTATTCCCCTTTTGTATCGAACCCGTAGAATCAGATCCCATTACAAAGGAACCATTAAGTGTGCAAATTTTAAATACTTGCCTGTCATCAATGGAAAATATTTTAGACATAAATTCCATTTCAGCAAACATATTTACAGAATTTAACATTACATTATCCGTTCCTGCAGCTACTTTTATCCCAGCTTCCAGCATCTCGGCAACAGGTGCAATTCCGGCTCCTGTAATTAGATTAGATCTGGGACAGACAACAACAGGAATCTTTGCATCAGCCACGTCTTCAAGATCTTTTTTTGTGGCATTTGTCAAATGAATCAGGAGATCTGGCTCAAATGACAATGCTTTTTCTATGTCGCTCGTATCTTTTTCTCCGGCATGGATCGCAAAGAATTTTCTATGTTTCCGTGTGCAGGTAGCAATATTCTCCAATAGTTCGAGATCAAGGTCATTTGCCCCACTCATTCCAAGTCCGGTAGAGCGTAGAAGAATTCTTCTTACTTCTGCCAGTACAACCTGAAGAGGCAGTTCAGGCTCTGTAGGTCTGCCCAATATCATGGAATGAAGGTTAAGTCCTTCAAGAGCTTTGTTCAGGGCTGCTACCCCTACAACACCCCCTTCTCTGAAATCCGCAAAAGCACAGGTCCCGGTTTCTATCATGTCCAGCAAGGACTTTCTCATGCCCTCAATCAGGGTTTTGTATGGTGTGTCTCTTAATATCCTATGCTTTAACCCATCAGGAGGCTTTACAAGAGCATCCAGGTCTCTTTGAGTCCGAAAGCCGGAAACTTTTCCCAGAGGAGGGTCTTTGAATACTGAGTCTCCAAGGTGAGTATGTGCATTGACAAAACAGGGAGCAATTATGTTCTTAGAGAGTGTACGCTCTTCCCCAACTTCCGTAATTATTCCTCTCTTTACGCAGATATACCCCTCAATAGGTTCCAGTTCGGGGCCTGCAATAATTGTCCCGGGAATTATCTGTTCAGTGCCGTACATATATAGCACCTCAGCTACTCATTAAGCATATGTGCTTAATTTCTGGAAGAGCAAACATATACATAATATATAAGTTTTTCTTCAGATTTTTTACATTATAATTTTTTCAGGATATATAAATCTTTAAAATATAACTTTCTGAGAATGCATTTTTTTGAGAATGAAATTTTGCTAAGCACGCCACCCATCGCCTCATTTCGTACTTTCATCGTTTTTTGTTATGCTTGTTGTTTTCATATCGCAGTTAATTCTGCATTCTTTCAAGTTATCTTTCCCAATTATCAGGTTCTTATATTGCCCCTATAATCGAAATCGTTTCTCGTAAGAGAAATCGGTTTTTAATATAAATAACCTTTTAATATATATACAATGTAGTAAATCTGTAGTTTGCCGACATTTTTATATATCACTATGTATATAATACGACTTCGTCGCATTGTATAGGTCCTTGCACGAGGTAATGGAAAATCCTGACTGTGAATGCATAGACAACCCCAATGCGGTACATCAATAGTGTGACACTGCCCTGCACGAGGGTAACTGAAAGTGACTGCGGAAAACCAGAGGATGAGCTTTCGGAGTTAGTGCGCCAGGGCTACAGCACTATTTTCTCCTTCTTGTAAAAGCTCTTTCTTTAATCTTATACTCCCATTGTTTCCTATTATTTCTTTACTTTAAAGGGTCAGTCCGTTATTGATTTATAGAATCCCTCCAGAAAGGTAAAAGATATGTCCTTCGAAGAGGCAATAACAGATCTGGGTTCCGGTGTGATTGTTGATATAGAGGTTACTCCCGGCTCCAGGTCGATTTCGGTTCCAAGCGGTTATAACGAGTGGCGCAAGCGAATTGAAGTAAAACTAACCAAAAATGCCCAGAAAGGAAAGGCAAACGAACAGCTGGTAGAATGCTTTGCTGAGCTCTTTGCAATTAACAGTTCGGATATTCTCATAAACAGTGGGGCAACAAGCAGTAAGAAGTCTTTATTGTTAAAAGGAGTTTCATATCAACAGGCAGTTTCAGTTTTTGGAGCGCATTTAAAAAAATAATCCAGAAATTTAAAAACTACATTTGAAAATAACCGAACTTTATGAGTTATTTCCTTGTTTCCTGATAAGTAAACTGTCTATAAGTAAACTGTCTATAAGTAAACTGTCTATAAGTAAACTGTCTAATAAGTAAACTGCCTATAAGTAAACTGCCTATAAGTAAACTGCCTATAAGTAAACTGTCTATAAGTAAACTGCAGTTCTCTTAAAGTTTTAATTAATAAAAAGGTTGCAGAAAACGTGGCTGATCTTGAAATTTACAGAAAAAGGCTTGAAAGAATTGAAGAACTGCTCTCAGAACTCTCCGAATATTCTGGACGGGGAGCAATTATCATTGTTGAAGGAAAAAGAGATGTCCTCTCACTGAAAAGGCTTGGAATAGAAGGTAATTTTGAACTTGCAACCCGTCAATCTCTTTTTAATTTTTCGGAGAAAATTGCTCGGCTTGGTAGTGAAGTAGTTATACTAACTGATTGGGACAGACGAGGTGACATTCTGGCTATAAAACTTTCAGGATATTTCCAGAGTTTCGGTTTGAAACCCGAACTTGAGATCCGAAACAAACTCCGACTCATATCTCAAAAGGAAATTAAAGATGTAGAAAGCCTGTACACTTATGTTTCCAGGCTGAGAGTAAAAACAGGCTTCTGTTCAAAGCAAGATTTCCAATAAGTCTAAATCTGAAAAATGAAATTTAAAGGTCAAGTTCAAAAATTAATATTAAAATTAATATCATAATTAATATTGAAAACAAATATTAAAGTTAACATTAACAATTGACAGAGTTAGTTCATTCTTTATGCATAGGATTAGGTTCTGCTTTTTCCTGAATTATCTCCATACTCTGTGGATTCTTCTGATGGTTGAATGTTCGATCAAATTCCGGATATTTTGGAAACTTGCCAGCCAGTTCTTCAAACATTTTGTGCCTTGGACTAATGATGATTATGTGAGCGGGAGGATGAATTTTCTTTAGTCTGCTAATTGCCGCTCCTGCATGATTATTCAACTCCACCAGTGCTGCAGAGTTACATTTTGACTTGAGGGATACGCCCATTACACTAACAAGAAGCTCATCAGCATAGTTTGGTTCTATGCATTTTGGAGTAGCTGAAAATTGAATATGTCCGTATCGTTCTAAATCATGTAAGGCTATTTTTACTTTATCCGAGTCGTCTGCCCGGACTAACGCGAATGATTTCATTTTTTACACACCACCAATATACTGAAGTTATCCCCATTTCGATATGGATTTACCCCTATAATAATCTTTGTGTATGAGAAATGCTGAACAGCCAGGTTTTTGGACATTTCAGACCGCCTCTGGTCTTTTTATCGCTTTTACGGCACTTATATATGGTCTGGTCCCCAAGGCTGTAAAATTTCATTTCTCTTATCCAAGAGATCTTCAAAAATTATAAGGGTACCTTGCAATTTCTTTTTTCAGATGTAGTATACGCTTCCAGGTAATGGAGTCGTGTATTCTATAGTTATATTCATCGTATATATATTCGTTTTGAAATAATATCTATTAATGAAAAAGTTTTATTTTCCAAGTAAAAAAGCTTTTTTGACTTTTTACCTTTCTAGTATTTTTATATAATTTCTATTTTTTTTATAAACATACATTAAAAAATTAATTTCCTATAAGCTTATTATTTATTTTCAACTTTACCATAATTAAAACCATGGTAACTTTATTCATTCTATTAAGCTACTCAAGGCTAATTGCCAATTTTTATGGGGTTTAAAATAAACTTTAATATGATATAGACTTATTTCAGGTGATCTTAAAACATGAATATTTTAGCAAACTTGAGCTGCTGATATAAGCCATCAGATAAATTCCCAGAATTAAAAGCCTAAAGTATATATTGTAAGTTAAATATTTAAAATAATATATTCAGTGTATTATATTAAAATACAAATATTAAGCACGCAGGATCAAAAATCCAATATTATATATAAAATATTAATAATAAAACATTAAAAATAAAATGTTACTTGCTAAAATGACATCTTTTATCTAGGACTTCGCTATATCATATACCGAAATCGCGTACAATAAGGTATCAAAAGGTATTAGATAACTGTATTCTCTTTCTTTTCGTCGTGTTTACTTTATGAATGCAGCGGAAGAATTTATACATCTTTAGAATTATGGATATACCCCCGATATTTAAAGAAAAAATGATCTTTAGTTTATTTCTGATATTCAATCTAAGTTCAGCACTTTCAATAGTAAGTCCCATCGTTTGTAATTTAGTAATAAATTTAGTAATAAGACCGTTACCTGTAATTTAGTAATAAGACCGTTACCTGTAATTTAGTAATAAGACCGTTACCTGTAATCAATAGTAAGATTTTACTTCTATCCGTTGTTGAGTAATGCCGAATCTTCTGTAAATTAACTGATACAATAACAGGTTTGGCTGCCCAGTTCCCTAATTAACGCATACATTAATCATTATATTAGAAGGTGATTATATGGCTGAAGATATTAAATCCAAAGTAATACAGGCAAAAAAGGCATCGATTGAACTTTCCAGTGTAAGTGCGGAAGTAAAAAACCTGGCGCTTGAGGCCATGGCTCAGGCTCTGGACAAGGAAAGGACAGCTATTCTGGATGCAAATGCAAAAGATCTTGAAGCTGCAGCAGAACTGAAAAAGAAAGGGAAGCTCACTCAAGCTCTTGTAGACAGGCTTAAAGTAAGTGACTCAAAAATCGATGGAATGATTGCAGGAATCAGAGATGTAATTAAGCTCAAAGATCCTGTAGGAGATACTCTCTCTACTCTTGAGCTGGACAAAGACCTCATTCTCTACCAGGTGAGCTGTCCGATTGGCCTTATAGGTGTTATCTTTGAATCTCGGCCTGACGTGGTGCCTCAGGTTATGTCTCTTTGCCTTAAGAGCGGGAACGCGACCATCTTCAAAGGCGGGAGTGAAGCCCGGGAGTCTAATCGCACTATTTTTCAGATTCTTGTAAAAGCCATAGAGTCCACAGAAGGCATGCCAGCAGGGGCTTTCCAGCTTATGGAAACCAGAGAAGAGATAATGGACCTTTTGAGTCTTGATGCCTACGTAGACCTTCTCATCCCCAGAGGTTCAAATGAATTTGTCAAGTTTATCCAGGAAAATACGAAGATCCCTGTACTGGGACATACCAGCGGGATCTGCCATATCTATGTGGACGAGTATGCGGATCTCGATACAGCCTGGAAGGTCTGCTTCGATGCGAAAGTACAGTATCCTGCAGTATGCAACGCCATTGAAACCCTTCTGATAAACCGTAAAATTGCAGATGCTTTTCTGCCGAAGATGGCAGAGATGTACCTTGGTGCAGGGGTTGAATTACGCTGTGACGAAGATAGTTATGCTCTGCTTGAAAAAAGAGGGCTTTCCCCGATCTCAAGAGCTACGGAAGAGGACTGGGGTCTTGAGTACAATGATCTCATTCTTTCGATAAAACTCGTTGATACTATAAAGGAAGCTATCGACCATATAAACACTTTCGGCTCCCATCACACCGATGGAATAATCACTGAGAATGCTTCAAAAAGAAAAGAGTTCACAGGGCTTGTTGATTCTTCAAGTGTTATGGTAAATGCCTCAACCCGTTTTGCGGACGGCTATCGTTATGGAAAAGGAGCCGAGGTTGGAATAAGCACAAACAAAATCCATTCTCGTGGGCCTGTAGGCATGGAAGGTCTTCTTATCTACAAATACATCTTGCTAGGGAAAGGGCAGGTTGTTGCAGACTACGCAGGAGAAAATGCAAAACCCTATACGCACAGAAAACTTGACCTTAAGTTTGAAGATGTAAATTGAAACCCTGCTGAAGAATTCCGAAGAATTATGATATGTTTATATATCTGAATTGGAATACCAGCGCAAATTGAGTGCAAGCGATGGAAATTCGGATTGCAGCTGTTACTTATTTCAGCTGTATTCCCAAAATATTTTACGAGGCCTTGTGATTGACAGATAGAAATCAATTTCTCGATGATGTTAATAAAATCGTTATCAAGATAGGTACTTCCTCACTTACAAAACATAACTGTGACAGTACAAAAGAAAATTGCAGTATTGATCCTACCTTTATGGAAAGTATTGCAGCTCAGGTTTCCGAACTTCGAAAGCTCGGAAAAGAGGTAATTGTGGTAAGTTCGGGGGCAATAGGTGTAGGACTCTATGAGCTGGGCATTGCCCCAAAACCTCGTGAAATTCCTATCAGGCAAGCAGCGGCAGCGGTAGGACAGAGCATCCTTATGCAGTACTGGAGCGAAGCTTTTTCAAAACACGGGATAAAAGTTGCTCAGATCCTTCTTACTTATGAATTCTATTCTGACCGGGTATCTTATCTTAACCTCAGAAATAGTATATCTACCCTTCTGGAATATGGGGTAGTTCCCATAATAAATGAAAACGATTGCACCTGTACAAACGAGATTGAAGCAATCTTTGGAGATAATGACAAACTTTCTGCAATGGTTGCAAGCAAAATCGATGCTGATCTCCTGATTATTCTTTCGGATATCAATGGCCTTTTTGACAAAAACCCAAAGATACACGATGATGCCAGACTTCTCTCTCTCGTGGAAAAAATCACACCTGAAATCGAAAGTTATGGGGGTGACCCTACAAGCTTCAAAGGTGTAGGGGGAATGAGGACCAAGATAAAAGCTGCAAAGATCTGTAGCATGGCAGGTTGCTATGTCTTGATTGCAAACAGCAAAATCAAGGATGTTCTTCTAAGGGTTTTGTCTGGAGAAGATATAGGCACTCTCTTCCTGGCTGAAAGGCATATTCAGAAGAACCGCGCCCGCTGGATCATTCTTGCAAGGGCTTCAGGCACTATTCGTGTAGATGCAGGAGCAAAAGCCGCAGTCCTCGGAAAAAACAGCCTTCTTCCTGCAGGAGTTATTAAAGTTGAGGGAAATTTTGATAGGGGAGATGTGGTTAGATTAGAGTGTGAAGGCAGGGTCTTTGCAAAAGGAATTACAGACTACACTTCTGAAGAACTTATGAAAATCAAAGGAGCCCACACCGACGAAATTGAAGGTATTCTGGGCTATAGCAATTACAGCAATGTAATAAAAAAAGAAAACATCGGCATAATAGAGAACTGAATGGAATTTCCAGCATACTCGAAGAATTAAACTGGGTTTTTTGGAATTTCTGAATTTGGGATTTCTGAATTTGGGATTTTTGAAGAATCCAATTAATTTCTTGTAGTTTGGAAGTTTTATCAATCTACTGATTTCTTATAAATTTATTTGGGCTATAAAGTCCCTTTAAATTACTTAATACTTATTTAAAATACATTTTGAAGCAATTACCTAGATATTCATACTTATTTTGAAAATAGGAGAAATTATATGGTAGATCAGAACCGAAAGATAGGATTTATCGGAGCAGGAAAAATGGGCTCTGCACTTATGCAGGGAATTATAAAGGCGGAAATTGTAAAGCCTGAAAATCTTGGCGCAGCCGACGTGTACGAGCCTTTCTTGAACGATCTGAAGGCAAAGCTTGGAATTAATATATCTACTGACAATTCTGTTATCGCCAGTGCATCTGATATTCTTATCCTGGCAGTAAAGCCTCAGACCCTGGGTTCGGTACTCGAAAATCTTAAAGCTGACATAACTTCTGATAAACTTATAATCTCAATTGCAGCCGGTGTGCCTCTTTCCACTTACGAAAATGCGCTTCCTGCTGGCACAAGAGTCATACGTGTAATGCCAAACATTGCGGCCACAGTTTCCGAAGCTGCTTCAGGCATTGCTCCAGGTAAAAATGCCACTCCCGAAGACGTGAAAACTGCCCTTGAGATCTTTTCTGCAGTCGGTACTGCAGTCCAGGTGTCTGAGTCCATAATGGATGCAGTTACAGGTCTTTCAGGCAGTGGGCCTGCATTTATCTTTCCTGTAATTGAGGCAATGGCCGATGGGGCTGTCCTTGAAGGAATGGACAGGAAAAGTGCCCTCACTCTCTCAGCCCAGACCGTACTTGGGGCTGCAAAAATGATGCTTGAAACAGGCCTGCACCCCGGAGAACTCAAGGATATGGTTACTTCTCCTGCCGGAACGACCATTCAGGGTGTCCATGCCCTTGAAGAGGCTGGAGTCAGGGCTGCGTTTATGAATGCAGTTATAAGGGCAACCGAACGCTCAAGAGAACTTGGAAAGAAGTAAATTTCTCTTTTTCATTTTATTTCATTTTTTTTATTTTATTTGGTAACTGTTCAACCCCTACAAAATAGGTCTATTGATATTAATTCCAATGTGATTGAGCAGTGCAAATAAAAATCAGTAAAATCCGAAAAAACATGATCAACAACAAGTAATTTAAAAAATAAACTTAGAAGAATTTGCTCATGAATTCTACAAAAGATGGTCATTGATCATGCTTTGCCTAAGTTGAGTATTTTCCCAATCTGAGTATTTTCCCGGGTTTAGTAGGCACGATAATTTTTGTTTTCTTAATTATTTCTTACTATCTTTTTTAAAGCACAAAAACCAGTCAAGACAATACATGTTTTCTTCGAGCTTACCAGTTCTTTCTTTTACGGCTTCCATCGAACTGGGGGCTGGAACAATAACATCGTCTCCAGGCTGCCAGTTTGCAGGCGTTGCTACTTTCTCAGTTTCATTTTTCTGCAAGGAGGTTACAAGCCTTTTTATTTCCTGCATGTTTCTTCCCGCTGATTGCGGGTAGTAAAGAATTGCTCTTATCTTTGCTTCAGGATCTATGATAAATACGGCTCTTACAGCCTGCGTGGTTGAAGTTTTTGGCTGGATCATTCCGTATTTCTTTGCGACTTCCATTGTCAGGTCGGCTATTACCGGAAACTTTACCTCTACATTTTTCATTCCTTTATATTCGATTTTTTCCTCGATCCTCTTAAGCCATGCAATATGAGAGAACACGCTGTCGATAGAGAGCCCTATCAGCTCAGTGTTCATCTCTCTAAATTCCTCCTGCATGCTGGCAAAGGTCATGAATTCGGTAGTACATACGGGTGTGAAATCTGCAGGATGACTGAAAAGAATAACCCACTTACCCTTGTAATCATCAGGGAAATTGATTTGTCCCTGAGTTGTTACTGCTGTAAATGACGGTGCATCATCTCCGATCAGAGGCATGTGTATCTGTTCATACTCAGCTTCTACCATATTTTTCACCTATTTTTAAGCTCATGCTTTTTCTTTCGGGACCGTAAACTGAGTTCAAGTTCAGAGGCTTTCCCTCAAAAGAGTTAGAAGTCTTGCTACCCCTTAAAAGAGTTTGGAGTCTTACCCCTTAAAAGCCCTTTTTTCCCTCAATCGTCCCCTAACTATCTATAGTTATTTTTGTTCTTATATATTTGTTCCGAAATACGGACAAAAAATTTACTTTGTTAATAATACTTTTTTTAAAACCTTATTTTCTTCTGGCTTTTATTTTTCCCAAAATAAGTGCTGTGAATCTATTTTCAATTCATTTTTCGGTCAACACTTCTGGCTTTTATATATTAAGTATTTTGAAGTCTTTTTTGAAAGATCCCTACCTTCTAACATTTTATTTTTAAAAAAGAAGTCTTTTAAGACTTTATTCTGGAAAATAATTTATGCTGGAAATCCTTTGTTATATGGGGGGGTTAAATGAGGGAGTTTGTTCGGCCAAAGGTTGTGGTTAGTAGGTGCCTTGGGTTTGACCACTGTAGATACAACGGGAATATTATAAACAGTCCGATAGTGGCAAACCTCTTGGAGTATGTTGATTTCCTGCCTGTCTGCCCTGAAGTGGAGATAGGGCTCGGTGTCCCAAGATACCCGTTAAGAATTATTCTTGAGAATGGGGAACAGCGGCTTGTACAGTCCGCAAGTGGCAGGGATGTAACTGAAGCTATGGACGCATATTGCACTGATTTTATCGGTTCTGCAGGAGAGATTGATGGTTTTATTCTTAAATACAGGTCTCCTTCTTGCGGCATTAAGGACGTAAAAGTTTACCCGACTACATCGCTTAAATCAGCGGTAATTGGAAAAACTTCAGGATATTTCGGGAGGGCAGTCCTGAAAGAGTTTTCCTATCTTCCTGTTGAGGACGAAGGAAGGCTAAGGAACGCTCGCATAAAAGAACATTTCATGACCAGGATTTTTATGCTTGCTGCTTTCCGAAAAGTAAAATCCGAAGGCCGCATGAAAGACCTTGTCGCGTTCCATACCGAAAATAAGTATCTGCTTATGGTATATAGCCAGGAAGAACTTAAGAAACTGGGATCTATTGTTGCAAATAAAGAACAAGAAACCTTTCAAGAACTGGTTTTTGAGTACGAGAAGCATCTTTACAGCTCCCTCTCCAGGCCTCCCAGGTATACTTCAAGTATTAATGTACTCATGCATGCCTTCGGACATTTTTCAGAGCGGCTCTCAAACCAGGAAAAGGCACTATTTTTTAGCTGGATTCAGAAGTACAGGAACGGAAAAGTCTCTCTTTGCCCCGCAATTAGCATCATCAGGTCGTGGGCCGTTCGCTTTGAAGACCAGTATCTTACGAGTCAGACCTTTTTTGAACCCTATCCAGAAGGCCTGATGGAAGTGGACCCTGTAGACTCCCATCTAAGGGAAGACCTCTGGAAATGAACTCGTAAACTATGAAATTCTGGGCGGGGATAATTTATGAAAAGCTTAACCGCTTTGTTTTATTTCTCTTTTCTCCTTTATCTGATCGGATTTCTCTTAACCTGGTCCAACTCTGAAACTTCCATAGATTCTTATATAGGCGATTCTGGGGAGAGTCTGATAGGAGCAGATACTGTAAATTCTGAGCCTTACAGCGCCTCGATAACAGAGGAGTCAACTACTCCTGGAACGTTTTCCCGAACTTACTCCTGGGACTATGAAGGCTGCAACTGGCAGCTTACTCTGCCTCTTGACAATGAATTGTATGAAAAATATAACTCCAGGACTAGAAACCGAGACTATGACCTGTTTGCTTCAGATCCATATGATGACTGGTTAATTAAGGACATTGCAGAGGCTTTACTTTCTCTCTCGAAAGCTCACGGGCTTGAAAAAAGTCAAATTCCGGGACTTTGTATTTCTTTTGTCCAATCCCTTAACTATACCTCGGACCTTGAAAGCTCGGGTTATGACCAGTACCCCCGTTTTCCTTACGAAACTCTTTATGAAAACGGTGGGGATTGTGAAGACACTTCAATTCTCTCCGTGGCAATTCTTCAGGAAATGGGTTACGATGCTGTCCTTCTGGAGCTCCCTGAACATATGGCTCTCGGGATAAAATGTAACAATGAGTACAGGGGCAGGAGTTTCGAGTACGAAGGCAGCGATTACTACTATCTGGAAACAACAGGGAGTGATTGGCAGATAGGTGAAGTCCCGGAAGAATATGCAGACCAGCCTGTACATGTTGTTCCTGTCTATAGAAGACCCATGATTAAGCTTGATTTCAAAGCACAATGTGCATACTCAAAAAAAGAAGGGGTTGTAGATATTAATGTAACAGTAAGAAACGTGGGTTCGGAGAGAGCTGAAAATGCAACCGTTTTCGTTGCCCTCCAGGCTGAAGATAAGCTTTCTTTGTGGGATGAAATTGAAAGTTCTTCAATTACAATTGAGCCGGAAGAAGTTTTCAATTACACTGCAAAAGGCCTGACGGTTCCTGCAGGAAATAAATTCAGGGTATATGTGCAGGCATCTGGAGAGGACCTGGTACCTGAAAACATAACCAGTGCCTGGGCTATGATATGAGGATCTGAGGATCTGAATTTCTGGCAGGCTTATATGAAAAGGAATTGCGTGTAAAAAAGCGAAACCTGAAAAATTAACTTTTACTTGTAAACATGATGACATTTCATATACACTTTCTTAGTCCAAGGAGTTACTTATAAATCGAATATAAGTAATCTATTAATTGCAATCTTTTTTTTTCAAAGGATTGGTCTAAAACTGTACCTACAAATCGAATATAACCGTACTTACAAATCGAATATAACTGTACTTACAAATCGAATATAACTGTACTTATAAATCGAATATAAGTGTAGTAGCATGTTAAGCATTTTGAAGTTAGGGGGTGATCAAATGAATAAATTGTATAGGTCAAAGAAATACAGGATTCTTGCAGGGGTATGTGGTGGGCTAGGTGAGTACTTTAAAGTTGATCCTACGCTTATACGGCTTTTGTGGTTGCTAATTTCTCTAGTGGGTGCGGGAAGCGGTATAGTTGCTTATATAATAGCATGGATTATAATTCCTGAAGAGCCCTGAGGGCTCTCTGTTTTATTTTTAAATAAAAAAACTCTAAAATTTTTTAGGAATAAAGAAGGGCCAATCCTCATCATTTTAATGGTGGGATACAGCCCGTCAACTTCAAAAAAACAACAAATTTAAAATTTTATATTTCAGGTGTTAAAACAGTTTTACTCAGGTGCATGCACGGACTTCTTTAGGTACAAGAACTTATTATCCATTAAGGGAAACTGGGAAAATGGATATAGACGTAAGTTAACTGTCATTTATAATGTTTCTAGGACTTACGCAGTTGAACTAAAAAATCAACAGCATCAGACCGTTAACTGTCTAAAACGTGACTTTAATCCACAGTCTTTGCCGTAATTGATTTTGTTCTTCAAGTGCGTAAGTCCTAGTTTCTATTTATTAAAAATCTCCAAACGGCATGAGCTGTTAACAGACTCATGGTTACCAACAATTTATTTTCAAATTTTTAGAGTACTTTTTAGAAAAATTGAAATATTTCTTTTTATAATTCAATAAAAAATAAGTGGAGAAACAATTAAGAAACAAAGTTGCCTGCTGGTCTCAAATTTCTTCATTTTTTTAGGTGTTGGTATGAGCAAAATCAATAAGAAACAAGCTGTTTTAATTATTTTTTTAACTCTCCTACTGATTGTTGGACTACTTATAAAAATGCCAGTTAATACTAACACTCCGGCTCCTGAATCACAAGTAGCTGGTATATATATTCAATTTAAAGATGGAATTTCTGAGCCAGAAGTAAAAGATATTCTTCAAAACATTAGTATGGCTTTGAACTATAGCATGGAATATGATACTAATACTACGGCTGAAAGATATTACATAATAGTGGACAAAGATAACTGGGATATAAGACGTGATATTCGTAAAGGGATGACAGAAGAGAAAAAAGAATGGATTACAACTTCTCCTGCTCATGTTATCAGGGAAGGGGATAATTACGTTTTTACGGTATCTGAACAAGCTGTCCAAGACAAAAAATTTCTCGCAATATTGGACAAATATGACACTAGGGTGAAAAAGTTTACTTGGTGCGAGATTCATTTTGAAAATCCTAATGGATCTCGGTATGTGATTCAAGAAAAAGATGCAAAAAGGATGAAAAATGAGCTTGAACAAAACGGAAATATCTTTACTGTAGATTTTAGTTACATTTTTCCTCCATATGACCCTACAACCTAAGAGACCGTCTTATAAATTCAGATTTAAAAGGGGAAGTCAATTACCCACGGTTGAAGCAGATCCAGCCTGGTCTTCCAGTAAATGGTGAAACTATATTAGATGTTCCCAAAGGGATTGATGCCAACTTACAGGTTACAGACGGTGGATGGACAACAGAACCGGTTAATAGTTCTTAGGAAAAATTCAATAAATGTTGCCTTTGAGGCAATTATTTCTTTTTTAGATGCCTGCGACTTAAGTCGTGGGAGTAGTCACAGATTTCATTATTATGTACCCTAAACAATCTCGTTCCAGTCTGAATTTTGCTTTAATTGGAATCTGCCTCAGAATAAATCTTGTTGTGATTGAAATAATAACAAAAACGAGAGTTTTTAGATATTTGTAAAAAGAATGGTCACTCAAAGGGCAATAATTCCTGAGTCAACGAAATTCAATGAAAAAAACTAAAGATGGCGGCCGGAATGTAAAATCCAGTGAAAAAAATAATGAAATCACTGGATTAACGCAGTTGAACTGAAAAATCAACAGCACAAGATCATTAACTGTATAAAACGTGACTTCCTGTAATTATGATCTCACTCATTTGTAAGCAATTACACGGAACCTTTTTCCCTGATACCCATATTTCCAGAATTCAAGATGTGATGGACTGTTGCGGAAACAATCCTTTGTCACCTCAACTTTTGAAAAGCCTGCCTTCAGTAACAGTTCTTGATCATATTGTGGTCGCTTATGCCGAATCATAGGCAGTTGCTCGAATCCATTGCCTGGGGAATTGTGCTGTTTCTTTTTTCGATATTTCCCCTCCATGGAGAGATTAATCAGATCTGAGATTAATTTCAATACATAGTAACGCAAAGACGACTGATCCCGCCTGTAATCACCGTCATAAATGACGATTTTACCACCCGTTTTCAGCAGGTTTTTCCATCGAATGAAAGCTTTCTCCGGGTCATAGAGTGTCCAAACAACATCGCGTGATACTATGGCATCAAGGCTGTTTTCCTTCTCTTTATCCAAAAGCACGGCGTCGCCTTTATATATTTTTGTATTTAACGCCTCCTTTTTGATATTGATCCTGGCACGCTCTACCATTCCCTCAGCACCGTCAACAGATGTCACATTATGTTTTAGCCTGGCAAGCATAATTGTAAAAAACCCTGGCCCGCACCCGACATCAAGTACATGCAATGGTTTCTCACCAAGCACCAGCCGAAGTTCATCCTGCCAATGCTTTACGTCTTTTTCATTACTTAGCTGTTTTTGGATCACCTGGTCATAACCCCCGGCATCGGCAGACCAGGCTTTTTCGATCTGTTCAAATACAGTCCACAACATGCTTTTGACCTCTTACTTTGCTATAGTGATCAACTGCCACTCTATGCCTTCATAGCTCGTCGGTGCAACTGTCACGTTTTGCAAGCGAGTATTATATACATATTGTTTGTTGGGATAGCACAGAGGAACAACAAGTGCCTTGTCATTGATCAGCTTAAATATCTGGTCATATTTTGCCTGACGCGTTGCCTCGTCCTGTGCTTTAATGACCTCGTCAAGATCTGTATTTAACTGCGGGTCATACCAGCATACGGAAGTGCTACCCTCGGACTGATAAAACATGGAGCGCAAAAATCCGTGAGGATTCCATGAATCTTCATATGTGCGGTAAATAATCATGTCAAAATCGCGGTTTTTCCAGATCGCGTCATAGTAGGCCGAAGTGTCCAGTTGCTCAAGCTGAATATCAATTCCGACCTCTTTGGCAGATGCCTGAAGGTATTCACACATAGATTTCCAGCTTGCATATTCCTCAGACTGAAATACAAGCTTGAGGGACAGTGGCACACCGTTCTTATCAACGATCCCATCACCATCACTGTCCGTATATCCCGATTCGACCAGCAGCTCTTTTGCTTTTTCCGGGTTATAAGAGTATCCCTTGCTGTTTTCGTCATTGACATACGGTACCGTATCAGGTAAAATCCCCTTTGCTGCAACAGCATCGCCTCCAAATATATTTTCCACGATGCTGTCTTTGTCTATTGCGTAATTTAACGCAAGGCGGATATTTTCATCCTGCAATGCAGTATTTTCTTGATTTAGCATGAGGAAAAAACCCAATGTGCCTTCAGTGTTTGTAACGGCAAGATTTTTTGATGACTCGATGATCGATTTGCTTTCGGAAGGCAGATCGGCCAGAGAAAGGTCAGCTTCTCCGCTTTGAAGCGCCATAATTCTTGATTCGCCGTCGGTAACTTTTCTGATGGTTATCTTATTAATATTCGGTTTCGTTCCGTAGTAATACGGGTTGGGCACCATAACCACCTCTTCCTCAGGGACGTAACTTTCCACCATCCACTCACCTGTGCCGATCATTTTTACAAAGTTGCCGTTTTCATCAAATGAGTTTTCAGATGCGATGCGGAAAGGTCGGGGATAGGTCAGTTCGATTAATACGGGATAGCAGTTTTCTTTAAATGTCAGCATGACCGTGTAGTCGTCTAATTTCTCCACATTTGTAAGTGGCGTGGAAAATCTCGTTGGGTCCCAGTGCTTTGCACTGCTTACCACGCTGTCCGCGTTAAAGCTGGTACCATCTGAAAATTTGATATCTTTACGTAAGTAGAAAGTATACTGCGTTCCATTATCACTAATTTCCCATCTCTCAGCAAGTCCCGGTTCAATCACGCCACCTTTTCCGTATTTGACCAGCGGTTCGTACACCATTTCATAAAGGCACATTTCAGTGCTGGACTCTATCGGGCTGGCATCTTCCGGGTTCAGTTTGCCGGAGACCATAATTGTAATGGAATCTGACTGATTACTGACGGCTGTGGCGGTGGTATCTGAAGAATCAGAAATTTCGTTCTGTGTATTGTTTGACGCTTGATTTGAGATGCATCCACTCATCAACAGCACCAGTGATAGTGCTGACGCGATAATTGCCCAGATATATTTTTTCTTCATTTTTCATTCTCCCTTTCTTTAATGGCTTATACGACGTGACATGATACAACATGACATGCTACAAAATGACCGCGTGCGACCTCCCTTAGCACTGGCTCTTCATTTATGCAACGTTCTGTATAGCAAGGACAGCGTGGAAAAAACCGACAACAGTGTTTTGAATCAGGTATAACTGTTGTATCAATTACGCTCTCCATCGTGCATTTTTTTCGTTCTGCAGGTACCTTTGCTGGTATACACGAAAACAGTAGGCTGGTGTATGGGTGAAGTGCGTTCTGCATCGAGTTCTGTTTTAAATCGATTTGCTCTACTATCTTACCCGCATACATAATGGCCATAATATCGCAGACATAAGGCACGCAGTTGAGGTCGTGGGTGATAAACAAGTAGGTTAAACCAAATTTATTTCGTAAATCATTAAGTAAAGTCAGAATTTGTTTGCGCAATGAATAATCAAGGCTGGAAACAGGCTCGTCGCAAACAACAAACTCCGGGTGAAGAACAAGTGCACGTGCAATATTGGCACGCTGGCGCTGCCCCCCGCTCAATTCCTTTGGATTCCTCTGAGCGTATAAGGCATCTAGACCGACCTGTTCCAGTATTGTCTCAATTTTTTCTAAGCATTCTTTTTTTGATACTTTCTCGCTGTTTTCAATAACCTCGGCAATACTTTCACCTACGGTATAGGACATATCAAAAACGCTGCTGCTATTTTGAAATATCATCTGGATATTACGTCGTAGTGGACGCATTTTTCGAAGGGAAATATTTGATATTGACCGTCCCCGAAACAGTGCCTGTCCTTCTGTCGGCGTTTCCAGTCCGGCCATCATTCGACCAAGCGTGCTTTTTCCGCTTCCGCTTTCCCCGATAAGTCCTACTGAACGTCCCTTCTGAATTTTGAGAGACACACCGTTTACAGCAGAAACCTGCGCGCTCGTCTTTGTAAACAAATTTTGTTTTTCGTAAGATTTCCGTATGTTCAGGGTTTCCGCCAATACTTCCATGGCCAAACCTCTTAGAGTGCTGCCGCCAGTAATTGGCGTGTATACGTATGTTGCGGATTATAGAATATGTCGTCTACAGTACCGCTTTCCACAATATGTCCGTCCTTCATAATACACACATTGTCTGCTATTTCTGCAACTACTCCCAGATCGTGCGTAATAAGCAGAATTGCAGTTCCGTCTCTCTTCCGCATCGAATCCAATTGATGCAGAATTTGAGCCTGAATCGTTACATCAAGAGCTGTCGTTGGCTCATCTGCAATGAGAAGTGGTGGGCGGAAAACGCTGGCGATGGCAATCATAACACGCTGACACATTCCTCCGCTCAGCATAAAAGGGTACTTTTTCATCAATTCCTCCGGCTGCGGCAGGCTGACTGCCAGAAGTTGATTTAGCGCAATGGTACGAGCTTGATTTTTTGTTATTTTTTTGTGTATCAGGATTGCCTCCACCAACTGCTCTCCAACAGTTAATAACGGATTCAGCGAATCGATCGGATCCTGAAATATAATGCCGGCATGGTTCGAGATGTAAGCCCGCAGATCCTTTTTAGGCATAGAGAGTATGTCCGCCCCCGCCAGGTAAATCTCACCACCTGAAATTACAGCATTTTTATCCTGGATGCCCATTACCGCAAGTGCGATAGTAGATTTTCCACTACCGCTTTCTCCAACAAGTGCGGTGATTTTTCCCATTATTGCAACAAGGTTCAAGTCTACCACGGCGTGGATGTTTTGATCCGGCATAATGTATTCCAGAGAAAGGCCCCGAATATCCAACACCACATTTTCGCTCTGAATTGCCTGGTCATCTCCCCGATCAGTTTTGTATTGCATTTTTCAGTCCTTCCCCCAGAAGATTAAATGCCATAACTGTAATCATAATTGCAACTCCCGGATAAATCATCAGCTGCGGCTGTGTCTGCATAAATTCTTTGCTGTCGCTGAGCATAACACCCCACTCGGGCGTAGGCGGCTGCGCACCCAACCCGATAAAAGAAAATGATGCGATGGCCAGTATAATCGAACCAATTTCAAGTGTGGCCATTACAATAATTGACGGGGCGACATTGCGAAGTATGTGCCGTAAAATAATCTGACTGTGAGTACAGGCGGCTGCTTTTGCTGCAAGCATAAAGTCCTGCTGCTTTATCTGCATTGACATGCCACGTATTATTCTTGCATAAGGTGCCCACCACACGCTAGCCATGGCAATAATCATATTTTTCACACTGGGTTCCAGCATACCGGCAATGGCTAATGCCATCAGAAAAGTTGGAAGTGATAAAAATATATCAATAGTCCGCATAATAAACGTGTCTATGCGACCGCCTGCATACCCAGAAAGGAGACCTATCGGAATACTAATTGCCATCATAAGGCCCAGCACGCACATGCTGTATATCAGTGACATCCGTGCTCCCCAAATCAGGCGAGATGCAATGCATCGCCCCAGATTATCGGTGCCAAGCCAATATAAAGAACCTGGGCCTTTTAAGCGCATTGACATATTTACCTTAAGCGGGTCATTTGGAGCGATTACAGACGCAGCTATGGCAATGATGATAATCAAAGCCACTATTACAAAACCGAAAACTGCTGCTTTTTGCGTAAGTATGCGATTTATAATGCCATCGGATGAATGAAACCATGCATTCGATCTCTTTATTGCTTGAGTTTTGGCCTGCATCATATGTCCCTCTCATCCATTTTTAAGACGCGGATCAATGATGCCGCATAAAATGTCTACAGCCAGGTTAATTGATACCATAAAAACAGCCATAAACAGCACATATCCCTGGACTACTGGATAGTCTTTGAGCTTAACAGATTCGAGTGCCAGATTTCCAAGCCCGTTCCATGAAAATATTGATTCAATAATAGCAGATCCAGCTAACAAAGAGCCGAATCCGATTCCAAGCTTGTTGATTACAGGAAGTGTTGCGTTTTTTAGAGCATGTTTTGTTATAATTTTATATTCACTAACGCCTTTTGCTCTGGCTGCACGGATATATCCTTTGTTCAGTACTTCCTCCATATTTGTACGAATAAGTCGGACATAAATCCCACCACTGCATATGGACATCGTAAGAGCAGGTATTACTGGAAATTTCGTTGAACTTCCACCAAGCACTGATATTAGTCCAAGACGAGCGCCGAAAATATACAGCAGAATGAGTCCAAACCAGAATTCGGGCATTGATACACTCCAAAAACAGTATATCCGGGAAATCTTGTCGATCCACGAGCCGGAAAACACCGCCGATAAAATTCCAAGAGTAAATGAAATTATAATTAAAAACAATAGTGAGATAAGTGCTAGCTGTAATGTTTTAGGAAAATATTGAAAGATCTCATCAACCACTGGCCTGTCATTTGAATAAGAAAAACCCAAATCACCTCTCATCGCATCTTTAAGCCAACTAACGTATTGGACGAGCACCGGCCTGTCAAATCCCATCTCGGTTCGTATTTTCTCTATCTGCTCATATGTTGGCCGGTCATATTTCTTTTCAGCTAGCGTACGTGCCGTGTCACCGGAAGACATGCTGCCAAGGACGAAGGTTATTAATGAAATAGCTAGCAGTACTGGAATCAGTGTGAATAACCGTTCTCCTATCCCCTTAAGCATTACTTCACCTCCCGTGATCAGGTGTTACTTGCCTTGTGAACTGTTTATAATTTTTAGAATTGTGGCCCAATAAAGGCCCTGTAAAAGCCGGGCTGCTTTATTAATACGTCGAGGTGCCGACTTATACAAAGCCCACATCTTTAAAAACCGCACATTGTGGACAAAAGACCAGTTGTTACTTTGCCTGCTGCATCTTTTTTGAATCCGAGCAGGAACTGTATAAACCGTAAATATTTTGCCCCAAGACACAAATTAGTGTGTCCATTCTATTTTTCTCCTCCAACTAAAAACGGAGGATGCATACTGTTTCTATCCTGCTGCTGTTCATTGAGTACCCGTTCACCTACAGAAGTATCTGCAAATACCTTTGAAAATCCGAGTTTAAGCATTGTATCCAAATCCCACTGCGGTCTGACTTTGTCACTCATAAACAGCTTTCGACTGAGTGCAGCGCCTTCAGCCTGGTCCTTGTGCTGGTGCATCGGGCGCCCGTATTTCATAAGGACCTCTTTCTCCTTTTTTTCATAGGCTATTTTCATATTCTCATCAAACAGGTGCAGATGCCAGCAGGCGTCAAAGATAAGAATCCTCCCACCTGGTCTCAGGACGCGGTGCCATTCTTTATATGCTTTGGCGGGGTCATCAAGTGTCCATGTGAGATTACGGCAAACTAACAGATCAAAACTATTGTCTGAAAATTTTAAATCCTGACAATCCATAGTCATTAGCTTTGCAATAGCACCTTCATGTGCAAGGTTAAGACGTGCAAATTCAATCATATTTTCGGTTAAGTCTATACCAGTAACATTATGTCCACCCTGCGATAAGACGATTGGAAAGAATCCAGGTCCTGTGCCAATATCGAGTATGTCAAGACAATCTTTGGAGGGGGCGTATTCCAGTACCAAATCAGACCATGCTTTTCTCTCAAAGCCATTTAATTCATCTTCAATTACTTCGCTGTAACCTTGCGCCTCTCCTTCCCAATAATTTTTAATGCGGATGTTTAAACTCATTTTTTGTTCCTCTAAGGTAATGTTTGACCAAGTTAGTGGTGAGTTTTATAAAATTGTTATTATTATACAGCCTCTTAACAAATTGTCCAATTTTTCAGTTGGCAACTCTTATAATTTTTCAAGTAATTGTTTAATGTTTTAACAGCCTTGAATAACATATTACTCAAAAATATTACATTTATTATTAATTTTTATTATTAATTCTTTTTAATATAATTTGACATGATATATATATTGTTATTTGGCTAACAAATGTTATCTTTCTTAAAAATAATACTATTATTATCAAGTATTATTACTATTTTCCTTTAATGTAAATCAATATATTATAAATATTGTTATTAGTGTTAATTAATAAGTTATTTATAACCGTTTTTTAGCAGATGTATTAAAAATTTTGTTGAAGCAGGTGTATTAAAAATTTCTTTGAAACTGATTCTTCTCAAGTCAGTAATACTCAAGGGATACAGCCAAAACCGTATCAACTGATGACAAAATGCAGTTGTTAACAGAGAGATCACATGTCAAAAAAAACCGATATCGTCAAAGAGTATACTCGGATTGAGTCTAAGCGCGGGCTCTCTATTACGACAGGGGCGAACAGAATGAAACTGTTCGACCGCAGGGTGCTTGAGCTCGGCCGCGGAGAATACGGCAAGCTGTGGAGCGTCATCATTCTTGGCCTTCTCATCTCGTTCAGTTATATTGTCCAGGGGCTGCTCATTGCAGTCATACTCAACGGAGTGTTCGCTGGTGTACCGCTCCGTAAGTCCGAACTGTATTTTGCTGCTGTGGCGCTCCTCATCGTTCTGCGATGGGCTATGATCCGGGAAAACGATCGTATCGCGGCCAAAACTGCCAGCAGTATCGCCATGTCCCTACGGCGGCGTATGTATCGTAAGTTGTACGAGCTTGGCCCAGGGTGGATCTCGACCCAGAAAAGCGGTGTCATACAGGCTACGCTGGTCGACGGAGCTGAAGCTCTGCAGAATTACTACGGGCGTTTCCTACCCCAGGTTATTGTGACTGTTGTCACCGGCATCTCGATTGTGGCGATACTACTCCACGTCGATACAACCATTGGGCTGGTTATCGGTGCTATGATGGTTGCTGCCCTAATACAGCCAATTGCCATCTACAAGGGAGTCGGAAAGGGGATACGGATCTGGTTTGTCGCCATGCCTCGCCTGTTCGCGGAGTACGTAGATAATATCCAGGGCATTGTTACGTTGAAGTCTTTCAATGCCAGCAAGAAACAGGGCGAGATCCTCTATCAGCGGACGAATGACCTGTACGATGCGGAGATCGGCATTCTGCGGGATGAGATCCTGTGGAGCGTGCCTCCGGGGCTGGTAGCCGCGATCTGCAGTACCGTAGCCATCATTATCGGTGCCATCCGCATGGATGCAGGTGCCATATCCGCAGAAGGTCTGCTCTTCGTGCTGTTGCTGGTGAGAGAAGCGCTCCGCCCGGTAACTGACTTGAGTCAGACTATACATTTCTCCTTTACCGGGATGGGAGCCGCAGAAGGCGTGCTGGACATCCTGGAAGCAGTTCCGCTCGCGGAAGCGTCAACCAGTACCCCTACCACTTCCCTTCCTCCCTCCTTTACCTTTGAAGGTGTCACCTTCAGATACCGGAAAACTGACTCTCCTGCGATCGACAACCTTTCTTTTTCGGTTGGGCCGGGAGATAAAGTAGCTCTGGTAGGCCGTTCCGGAAGCGGTAAAACGACAGTGACTGCTCTTCTAATGAGATTTTTCGACCCGCAAGCTGGTTTTGTCCGACTCGGCGGAGAAGATGTCCGGTGTATCCCAGCAGATGAATTACATGCTATGTACTCGATTGTGTCTCAGGACACGTTCCTGTTCCATGGCACTGTACGTGAAAATCTGTTGATGGCAAAGCCAACGGCCTCACAGGAAGAACTCGAACAGGCGGCCTGTGCCGCTGCAGCGCACAAGTTCATCACGGCTCTCCCCCAGGGCTACGATACCCTGATAGGTGAGAGGGGAGTACGGTTATCCGGAGGCGAACGCCAGCGCATTGCCATTGCCCGGGCTTTCCTGAAGAATGCGCCCATTCTCATTCTGGATGAGGCAACGTCCAGCGTGGATGTTGCCAATGAAGCGTTGATTCGCAAAGCAATAACCGGGTTAGCCCGTGACAGGACTACCCTGATCATCTCGCACCGCCTTTTGGCAGCTCGAGATGCTGACCGTATCTATGTGCTGGAAAAAGGCCATCTGGCTGAGGTGGGTACGCATTCGGAGCTGGTCGACTATAAAGGTAATTACAGTGCTCTGGTCAGAGCCGATGAGGTATGCATATGAGCCACGAACACAGCACGCACTTCGATCTGCCCGTAGGACAGGTATTTCGAAAAGTGAGGGTTATTGACCTGCTGTTGACCAGCTATCATCTGGACCTCTGGAAAGTGCGAATTGCCAGCATCGTGATTCAGGTGCTTGGTATCCTGTCGGCAATCACCGGAGCATATCTTGTAGGGGCGGTAATTACTGGGGTTTCCGTGATCGACCTATGGCCGACAATTGGACTGCTGCTCCTGTTTACTGTTACCCAATTTGGTCTCTCCAACCTCAATGGCTACTGGTCACATGTCATCGCATTTCGGTCGCTGGCCGAGATTCGCAAGGCGCTGTACCGGAAACTGGACGAACTTGCCCCGGCATACGTAATCAAACAGCGTTCCGGTGACCTTGCCCGTTCCGCACTCTCCGACGTCAACCTGCTGGAGCTATACATTGCTCACACACTGCCCGAGTTTTTGCAGGCAATAGTAGTGACGCCTCTGGCACTAATTTCCATCGGACTTATCCACTGGAGCCTGATGATAGCACTTGCCCCGTTTCTGATAGCCGCGGTAACGGTACCCGACTGGTTCGCTCGCCGGGCAGAAATGCAGGGTAAAGCCCATAGGGAATCAGTGGGAGCAATGAGTGCAGACGTTATCGACTACATTCAGGGAATGAGGGAAGTTGTGGCTTTCGGGGCCGTAAAACTGTCAATGAACCGGCTCGATGTCAGCCAGCAGAAGTACTCGGACACTTATGTGGCCTACGAAAGCCGCAGCGGCATGGAACGCGGGGCAGGCGATGCGCTGCTGGCAGGAGGGATGGTTGTCACCGTAGCGTTAGGAGGTTGGCTCTCGATCATGGGCTACATGGACGTTGCACTGTACCCTGTGGCAGCAGTTCTCACTGCAATGGCATTCTCGCCCGTCATGCATTTGCTAGGCATCGCTAGACAGCTCAGCCAGACTGCTGCAGCGGCCGACCGGGTATTTGGAATCATGAATACTCAGCCTTCAGTCATAGATCGGGTTTCTTCCTCTCCCGAAGGGCCTATCATCCCGAAGGTCTGCTTCGAAGATACGCGGTTTCGGTACGGTCCCGAATTACCCGAGGTACTGAAAGGTGTGAACCTTACGGTATCGCCGGGAGAGACAGTCGCGTTGGTCGGCCCATCGGGTGCGGGAAAGTCAACCTGCACTTATCTGTTACTCAGGCTATGGGACCCTGCTGAAGGCATGGTCAAGATTGGCGGACACGACCTGCGTGAATTCCCCCAGCAGTACCTCCGGGATATGATCGCCTATGTGCCTCAAGATGTCTACCTGTTCAACATGTCAGTGAGGGAAAATATCCGCATAGGCAAAAGCAACGCTACCGATGCCGAAATAAGAGATGCAGCTCGTCGGGCGTTTGCTCTAGATTTCATCGAGGCTTTGCCTGATAAGTGGGAAACTGTACTGGGGGAGCGGGGTGCAACGCTTTCTGGTGGCCAGCGCCAGCGGATTGCGATAGCCAGGGCATTTCTGAAGAACGCCCCTATCCTGATCATGGACGAAGCGGTCTCCAGCCTGGATACCGAGTCAGAGATCAATGTCCGAAGAGCGATCAAGGAGATATCGGCAGGACGCACAACTCTGATCGTAGCACATAGGCCTTCGACGATTCGGTCTGCCGACCGGGTGATAATGCTAGCAAATGGGAAAGTCGAGGAGAGCGGCACATTCGACGAGCTTATCGCTGCTAAGGGCGCTTTCGGCCGTCTAATGGCTGCACAGATAACCACATCTTAAGATAGACATGGATTTCTCTAGCATCTTAGAGTAAACATGGATTTCTCTGAACTGCAGTGGAATTTCTTTCATCTCTCCACTCACAATCTTTCCCAAGTACATGATGCTTATGCTGCTGCAGTTTGGCTTTTTAAGGTTAACAATTAGCATATGATCATCCGGCATCTCTTACATAATCATATTAGTTGAAAGGACAAAAAAGTGTGATATTTAATAAATTTCAATTTATTGTATTACAAAAGTTCTTACATAGGATATAAAGTGCTACTATTTAATAAACTATTAATACTTTAAAAAACGTATTGAGTAGAATATTGTTACTTCATAGTGTTACTGAATATTACTACTGAATATTGTTACTGGATTGTCAATAAGTGTGATGCCGGATAATGCTTCCTCACGATAAATCGTTGTTTTTGGATCTCTGTAGACACACGAGTATTATGATGGATATCTTGCCCGAGAAACGGTGGGCATCTGTAGATTTCAATCAAATGGAATGTTTAATACGGCTTTTATATTATAATTTAAACTGGGATAATTTAGATATAATTTGATTATTAGTGGTCAAAATGAACTACAAATTAACAAGACTTCCGATGTTTGCGGTCATGTTGATCGTTTTTTTGGTTTTTTCAGTTTCGGGCTGTATCACGAACGGCAGCACAGATGACCAGGCGAAGACCATTACTGTAACCGACATGGAGGGACGATCGGTGACATTAAAATATCCTGTGGAGCGCCTTGTACTGATGGACTCGACGTGCACAGCCGAATTTTCATCGGTCTATGGAGAGGGGTTTGATAGCAAAATCGTTGGTTGGGATAACTATCTCAGGGAAAATTCCGGCGACATGTATGAAAAATACGTGGAAAAATTCCCGGCAATGGCCGAAATACCCGATGTAGGTTCCCTGGACGATAATACTTTTAATGCTGAAAAAGTGATAGCGTTAAATCCTGACGTCGTTATCATGCCCAACTGGGAATTCATGTGGAACGGAGAAGCGACAAAAGAGGCGCTGGCCAGGATGGATCAGGCCGGTGTTCCAGTAGTATTTTTAGACTTCTACATGGAACCCCTGGAAAATTCAACGAAGAGTATCCAGTTACTTGGGAAGATCACGGGCAAGGAACAGAGGGCTCAGGATATAGTTGATTATTATGAGGAAAAGGTCAACAGCGTATATTCCCGCCTGGAGAAAATACAGGGAAAGAAACCCACCGTTTACGTCGAATGTGCATATAACGGCCCGGATACTTACGGTATATCTTATGGGGACGTGGCATGGGGAGCCATCGTTAAGAAAGCGGGCGGAGACAACATTGCAGAACCGGTTTTACTCAACAAAAGTAAGGCTCTTAGTGCCGAATATCTGGTCAACCAGAGTCCAGACATCATCATATTGACAGGAAGGAACTGGTCTACGCCCGGATCGCTCAGGATGGGCTACACTTTCACATCGAACGTAACGAAGAGCACGATGACGCCATTCGTCAACCGTCCAGGGTGGGATACGATCAATGCAGTAGAGAATCAGAAGGTCTACGGCATATATCACGGCTATTGCTCGGACGTATTTAACTTCGTTGCACTGGAAGCATTTGCTAAATGGTTCTATCCTGAAGAGTTCAAGGACATGGACCCTGTTGATACGCTCAAGGAATTTCACAAAAAGTTCATGCCCATCGATTATAACGGCACGCTTGTGTACAGCTATTATTGATGGCAGGAGTTGAGAGAGAAAAAACTGGAGGAATTGGGTGCGTGTAAGGTTCACTATATTGACAATTCTGGCAAGCGTATTAGTTATCTTTACGGCCTTTACCGTCCCTGGCTGTATCACGAACGGCAGCACAGATAACCAGACGAAGACAATCACCGTTACGGATATGGAAGGAAGATCGGTTACTGTGAAATCACCGGTAGAACGCATTGTCCTGATGGAATCATCGAAAACACATGAACTGGCCGCTATAGATGGAGCTGGAATTGTCGACAAGATCGTCGGATGGGACAACGACTTCAAGGACAATGCAGGCGACGGATACGTAAAGTTTGTAGAGAAATATCCAAAGCTGGCCGATATCCCAAATGTAGGCTCCCTCGATGACAATACATTCAGTGTTGAAAAGGTGATTGCGTTAAACCCCGATGTTGTCATCATGCATAACTGGGAATTTATGTGGAGCGGAGACGCTACGAAAGAAGCCCTGGCCAAGCTGGAACAGGCAGGCATCCCGGTGGTTTTTGTTGATTTCTACATGGACCCAATGGTCAACTCCACGAAAAGTATGCTGCTGCTTGGTCAGATACTTGGTAAAGAACAAAGAGCAGAGGATATTGTCGACTTTTATGACCAACATGTAGACACGGTTTATTCACGTCTGGAGGAAAATGGCGGACTGATGAAGCCCAGTGTATATATAGAGACAGGATACAATGGCCCAGAAACATACGGGATAACAGAGGGAGATGTTGGATGGGGATCGATTGTAAAGAGAGCTGGCGGCGACAACATTGCTGAGGCTTTATTAGGAAATACCAGCAAAGCGATCAGCCCTGAGTTCCTTGTCAACCAGAGCCCGAGTATCATAATATTGACTGGCCGGAACTGGTCAACACCAGGATCAATCAGGATGGGCTATACCTCTACTGCTGAAGATACTAAGAACACAATGGATGCGTATATTTCACGTCCCGGATGGAACACGATCAACGCCGTCAAAAACCACAATGTGTACGGCATTTATCATGGTTACTGCTTCAGCATCTATAATTTCGTGGCGCTGGAGGCTTTTGCGAAATGGTTCTATCCTGAGGAGTTCAAGGATATCGATCCTAATGCTACTATTCGGGAGTACCATGAAAAGTTCATGCCTGTTGAATACAACGGGACGTTCATGTACAGCTATTATTAACAACTGCGGACTTGAGGAGTAGGGCTCAGGATGAACGTTAAAACAAAAGAAGCATACAAGGAAATGACCGGGAGAAAATATCTATATCTCCTCTCGATTTCGGTGGCAATCTTCCTCACTTTTATCCTCGACATTATGACAGGCCCGGCGTCTTTATCGGCAAACGAGGTCATTTCGACAATATTCTTCCCTGCCTATAGTGATAGATCGGTTCAGGTCATTGTTTGGACCTTCCGTCTACCCGTTGCCCTCATGGCGATCACGATCGGAATAGCTTTAGGCCTTGCCGGTGCGAACATGCAAACTATCCTCGATAACCCTCTGGCTAGCCCTTATACACTTGGCATATCCGCAGCCGCCGGGTTTGGTGCCGCGCTGGCTATCGTGTTAGGTGTGGAAGTGATGCCGTTCGCAGATACCCTATTCGTACCGGTCAACGCATTCGTGTTCTCGTTAACCAGCTGCATGGCAATATATGGCATTGCCAGGTTTAAGCGAGCCACATCCGAAACCATCGTGCTTACCGGCATTGCCGTGTTGTTCCTGTTCGACTCTCTGCTTGCGCTCCTTGAATATACGGCAAACCCGGAGCAGGTCCAGGCTATAGTTTTCTGGCTCTTTGGCAGCCTGACCAAAACCACCTGGACCACACTGGGCATTACGGTGGGAATTGTTTTGATGGTCATACCACTGCTAGCAATAGACGTCTGGAAACTCACCGCTCTCAGGTTGGGAGACGATAAGGCAAAAAGCCTTGGAGTGAACGTTGAAAAGATGAGATTAAAGGGATTGATCCTGATTTCAATTCTTACGTCCACGGCAGTGGCATTCGTAGGCACCATAGGGTTCATCGGCCTCGTGGCACCGCATATAGCACGGATGCTCGTGGGCGAGGACCACCGATACTTTTTACCTTTTTCAGCGTTGTCCGGGGCGTTTATACTTTCCACCGCTTCGGTTCTCAGCAAAGCCGTCGTTCCAGGAATCATATTTCCCATAGGGATACTCACTTCACTGATTGGCATACCGTTTTTTGTCTGGCTCCTTCTATCTAAAAAGAGGGGATACTGGTGAAGCTGGAAATCAAAAACCTCAAGTTCGGATATAATTCCAATCCGGTATTAAAAAGCGTAAATATGGTTGCTGAACCGATGGTCACTGCTATCATAGGCCCAAACGCGGTCGGAAAATCCACTCTGCTAAAATGCATATGCGGGATACTCAAGGCCGAAGGGTCGATAATATTCAATGGAAAAGACCTGAAGGCATATCGGAAGGATGAGGTCATAAAAGCCATTAGCTACCTTCCCCAGGAATCCACTACAAGTACGGTTATGACGGTGCTGGAGGCGACACTGCTGGGAAAAATAAACTCGCTTGGCTGGAGGATCAAGGACGAGGACCTGTCTGCATCGATGGATACGCTTGAAAAGCTCGGGATCGAAGACCTGGCAATGAGGCCAATGAACGAGCTCAGCGGAGGGCAGAAGCAAATGGTGTCTATCGCCCAATCGATCATCCGAAAGCCCAAAGTGCTCCTCATGGACGAACCTACGAATTCACTGGACCTCCAGCGGCAGCTTGAGCTTTTTGATGTGATCCAGAACATTACGGAAGAGAATGGAATGACGACGATAGTGGCATTACACGACCTCAACCTGGCAGCCCGGTATGCGGGTAATGTCGTATTGATGAACGGAGGTAAAATCGTGGCTGCTGGAAGCCCGGCTTCCGTGATAACCGAAGTGATGATTCGAAAAGTCTACGGGGTCAATGCGAGAGTAACACTCGACGGTGAGGGTATACCGCAAGTCATACCAATTAATTCGACGCGAAAATGCGGGATAAAAAAGGCCATAATGGGGTGATCATGACGGAATCAGGAAAGCTGGAACTCGACAGTACCAAGGAAGGAGTAAAGAAATACTGGGATTATGGGAGCAAGTTCTACGATACGGCGCCAGGGAACGGGGGGGTCGAGGAAAGTCAGATGTGGAGAGAGCTATTATCAGGAGCAATTGGCTCGAGCCCTAAAAATGTCCTGGACGTCGGCAGTGGTACCGGAGTAATCGCCATGTACCTGGCAGAGCTGGGCCATAGTGTGACCGCGGTCGACTTTAGCGAAGGAATGATGGATGTAGCCCGGAAGAAAGCCCTGGCAAAAGGAGCGAATATTCGGTTTATGGAAATGGACGTTGAGAACCTTAGCTTCGAAGACGAGACTTTTGATTGTATCACTGCCCGGTACGTACTCTGGACTATGTCTCACCCGGAAAAGGCGGTAAAAGAATGGACCAGAGTCGTGAAGCCAGGTGGCATGGTTGTCATTATTGACGGCAAGTGGATCACAAAGGGTTTACTTTCCCGTATATCCGCGTTTAATTACCACATTTATCGATTTATTAAATATGGAAAGAATCCCTTCACTTACAATTATAAGAAGGATGTCAATGTTTGCCTCCCCAATCCGCATGGGGTCGAGAGTGAGCAGGTTGTGGAGTATATGTCTAAGGCCGGTTTAGACGATATCGCTGTTACTGACTTGAAAATAATTCGGGATATACAGCGAAAGCGATTACCCTGGTATTTAAAATATGCCAATGATCACCCCATTTTTATGGCCCATGGTATCGCGGTTAAAAATAGGTAAGCTTCGAGGTATTGTATGTCAATAAATGAAAACAAGGTCAAGGAAGAGATCACGAAGCGGTGGGACTATTCATCGCAGCACTACGATACATATCACGGCCACGGGGTAAAGAGCGAGGAAGAAGCAGCAGCCTGGAAGGCTCTTTTCAGGCAGGCAATCCCTGGGGAAAAGCTAAGCGTTCTTGATGTCGGCTGCGGTACGGGTGAAATGAGCAAGATGCTGGCGGATATGGGGCATAAGGTGACAGGTATCGACCTGTCCGAGAAAATGCTCTCGGTGGCAAAGTCTAAGTCTCCTGGCAGTATCAAATTCAGGATCGGCGACGCAGAAAATCCCCCATTTGATGAAGGAAAGTTCGATGCAGTCGTGACTCGCCATGTACTCTGGACGCTACCGAATCCTGAAAAAGCCCTTAAAAGCTGGCGAAATGTGCTGAAGCCAGGGGGAAAAGCAGTAATAATAGACGGCGTATGGGATGATGGCCGCCTGGAGACACGCCTGAAAAGAAAGATAGGAGAGGCTATGATACATATAGTCGAAAAGAACGATATTTCCAAAGACAGTTATACTGCGGAAGTGAATGCTATACTGCCCAACGCAAAAGGAGTATCCCTGGATAAGGCCCGGGAATACATGGAAAAAGCCGGGTTTAAAGACGTGCGATCAGTAGAGCTGGACGATCTGGTACGAATTCAGAAAAAACACATGCCGCTCAGATATAAAATTGCCTATGAGTATGAATATTATGCAATCTATGGCCTGAAATGATATTCCAGGACAATTAAGTTGTGCTGATGTGGATATATCCTGTTGCTTACAGCGGTATGCGTCAGCACAACTTTGATCTCGGAAATTTGTTATCAGTCCCACGTTAAAGTAATTTACTGGTTAAATAGCTGGTCTATAAACCATTCGGGGTCGAACTTTTGTAAATCTTCATAGCCCTGCCCTATCCCGAAAAATAGAATGGGTTTGCCTGTGATATAGGCAATGGATATTGCAGCTCCTCCTTTTGCATCCGCATCGATTTTTGTCAGGATGGACCCATCGATTGGCACAGCATCGTTAAACTGCGCAGCCCTTTCAACGGCATCGTTTCCTGCGACGGCTTCATCTACAAAAATTATAAGGTCAGGAGTGCTTACCCTGCAGATCTTTTCCATCTGTGACATCAGGTTAAGGTTTGTATGCATTCTGCCTGCGGTATCGGAAAGCACAAAATCAATTTTATGGCCTCTTGCGTACTGCACGGCATCGTAAATAACTGCAGCAGGATCGGCACCAGGTTGATGTTTTATCATCTTTACTCCAAGCCGGTCTGCATGGATTCCAAGCTGGTCGATAGCACCTGCCCTGAAAGTATCTCCTGCAGCAAGGACTACCGAATAATCCGATTTGAGCAGCCTGTGCGTCATCTTTGCAATGGATGTCGTTTTTCCTGTCCCGTTAATTCCTACAAAGACAATATGGACAGGCCTTTCCTTGTCTCTTACGTACTCATCAAAATCAAAAGTATTCGCAGACACTACCTCAATGATGGCTTTTTTCAGGGCTTCCTCTACAATTTCTCCGGTATTGCTGCCAATGCGTTTTGTTGTGCCTGTGAGTTGCTTTTTCACTGATTCCACAATTGCCTCGGAAACCGAGAGGGCAAGGTCACTTTCAAGAAGCCCCATTTCAAGTTCCCACAGGGGCTCTTCCAGGTCTTTACTATCCAGATAGACTTCTCTATTAAGGACCAGGGCTTTTGCTTTCTTTGTAAGGCCTATATTTGAGAATTTTTTGAAAAAGCCCTTTTTTTCTTCAGGTACGTTTTCAGGTAAGTTTTCTTCTTCAGTCTTGCTCTCGATCGCCTTTTTTCGGTTTTCCAGTTTTTTCCTGTACTCAGCCTTTTTTCTGTCTTCTATCCTGACAGGTGTAGGGGCAACCGTTACAGGTTCGGCTTCGTAACTTTCTTCTTCGATCAGCGTTTCAAGAGCTTCTTCCTCTGGAATGGGCTCAATGTCCTCTTCAAAGCCTTCTTCGGCCTCAGGTACAGGCTCAACCACAGGTTCGATATCTACTGCTTTATCGTCAATAGTTCTGCTGAGTGCCTTTTTAAAATTTCCTAGCTTCTCTTTGAATTTGGTGAACACAGGATCCCATCCCAGGAAAACTAATAAAAAATAGTAGTTAAGTCAAAATAAAAAGTTCTTTATCAAATGCAGGATTTGAGTTCAATCCTTTTGTTTCTAAGCCAGGTTTTTTAGGCCTGGCCGGATTCTTGAAGCTTTGCAGCTTCAGACTCCAGGGCCTGCATACCCTGTATATATTTAGTCAGTGAAGCACTCATCTGTTCGAGAATTTTTGTAAGCTGCTCTTTGCGGCGGTTCAGGGTCTCAATGGCCTCATCGGCGTTTTCTTCCGCACTAAAGCCGGCTCCAAGGTCCACAATAACCTTCTCTGCATTTTTTATTTCGGCGTGAACAAAAGAGCCAAATCCAATCGGTACCATCGTTTCGGCAGTCCTGCCTTCAGCTGAAGCGGTTTTAAGCTCGTTGATGGTTATGACTGCCTGGTCGCAGCTTGTAATAGAAGTCTGAACCATGTTCATCTGCTGCCTTAAACCTTCAGCCTGCCTCTGGAACTCCTGATGCCTGGCTGCCAGATTCCTGAAATCTTCTTCACTGACTTCTACCATATCCTTCACTCCTCAGCAATGCTTTCGATCTGGATCTGGCTTCTTTTAATACTATGCTTGCTTCCGAAGACAGAATAGACCTTATCAATCGCGTTCTTTTCATTCTGACTTTCGACTTGCTTTGTGAATTTTTCCCAGGAATTTCCTGCTTTAAATTTGCCTTTAACAATAAAACTCTTCATCTTGGTCACCACTCTTGCTGTAACTTTTTACGAAACAGGTGGATTAATATCACTCTAAGAACCCGAGGGCTTCCTCGATTCTCCCAAGTTCGGGGCCTGTAGTGTCTGAACCTGCCAGATAATTCTTTGAGTTCGCAAGCAGGCCTGAACCGAGCATCTGAGTCCCAAAGTTCGTAGTTCCTATATTTACCGGAAGCTCGAAGAGCTTTTCCAGAGTTTCTATTTCCGAAGATGTCACTTTCGGGTGCACCAGAAGCCCTTTGTTGGTGACAACCCCAGCCATCCCTACATTCTTTATTCCGGCAATTGTTCCCCTGTAAACTTCTACCTTGAGGGTACTGGCAATTGTCTCAATAGCTCTGTCTGGCAGTTCGGGGTGGACAAGGGCTGCGGAATCGTTTGCAAGCACGATGTTTCCAACTGCATTCAGCTTGCCCGGGAGGATCTCAGCCTCAACTCCGGTCAGTTCTTTCATCTCCCTGGCATCGGTCCCATATGAAAAAAGGAAACCGTTTGAGTTTCCTCTGGAAAGGGCGCCGATAACAACACTTCCGTTTACAAGAGTCTCAACGACCCTTGCATCCAGGGAATCCTCAAGTATGGCACAGGTTTCGGGCTTTGTTCCTGTAGGAACAAGAACTACATCTTCTGTGCAGGTTGCAAAGACACCGATCATTGGGGTGTCGTAAATATCCACTGTTCGAATCATATTCTTTGAAGCTTCGCGTCTTCTGATATATTTTACTGGGCGAGTTCTGCCTGTACCTCGCCATCTGCGAATTTTACAGCTCTGACCCTGATGGAGAGAGGAGGCTTTTCACAGCCTTTTTCCCAGAGGCGCTCATTAATTGATTTGTCCAGTTTGACCTTAACAGAATCAACTTTCATGTGCCTTACGAGAAAACCTCTTACTTCAGTAACTGATCTGTTTGCTCTTTTCCATGCAGGGACTTTCCTTACTGCCCTGAGAGGGATAGTATATATTTGTTCTTTTACCATGTCGTCAGCCATTTTTTCCACCTTCCTCGCTTACTTCACATCCAGGCTTCTTCTTCTCCAGTGCCTGCGTCTGGGATGGCTCACGACCTTCCTGTTAGTTTTCACAATAACCCACACTGGAACGCGTGTGTTCTGTTTGTGCGCCTTTGCAAGACGCTTCTTCTGTCCTTTCATGTTATGACTCAAGTGGATCACACCTGTTGACCTGTAAATAACTTAATTTCATTAATTTCCGGTTATATCCAATGATTATCTGATTGTGATTTTAACCCTTGCATAATCAAGGTTTTTTTCTGCCAGTTCGAAGGCAGTTTTTAAAACCATATCCGGCAAATTCTATGAAAACCATATCCGGTAAATTCTATGAGGGTCCTGGTTAATCTGCAGCAGTATAAGGGTTGAATATAACTCGATTATTGTATAAATCTTTATTCCAGAATTTTTCCCTTCCGGAAGACTTCCTGATTTTAAGGCATGCTTTCTTCAGGGCAGTTTTTCCTGGAAAGCACATGGGACTGAATATGGGAAGGAAATAGTTCCTTTATTTTCTCCTCACCGTCTCTCTGCCTGATTAACTCCCTGAGCTCGGCTTCGTAATCAGCTTTCTGAGTATTCTCACTCGGCCCTTCTTCAATTCTCAGATAATGCTCTACAAGAATACTCACGGTTTTTTTGCCATACCCCTTCAAAGGGCAGATATACTGAACCCCCAATCGATCTTCGATACTTCGTACCTGTGAGATTGAGAGTACAGGAACTCTATCATCCCTTCTGGTTCCATCAGCAATGAGTTTAACTTCCGGGTCCAAAGCAAGAGTTTCTACGGCTTTTTCGTGGATATAATTTATAGCACTTTTCGGGAAACCATTCTTCATTATTTCCTCGTAAGCCTTTTCAAGGATTTCCCATTCCAGGGGAAGAACCCTGTGTGGGAACCCTAACCTTTTTGCGGTTTTTGCTGCCAGCTCACCATTTGGGAGCAGGCCGAAGCTGCAGGTTACGAGTTCGATTTCAAAAAACGGTTCCATCAAAAGGGCAGAGAGCGAACTATCCTTGCCTCCGCTAAACAGGACCGAAATTCTCATTGTTTTTAAACTCTGGTTATAGATGTCTTACGCTTTTTCGGCTGCATCTTCATAAGGAGTTTTTTAAGCTGTTCATCACTGATTTGAGACGGGAGCCTTCCACCCTGAGCAAGCGAGATCAGCTGCATTTCGAGCTGTTCCCCAAGAGCCGGTCTTGACATCTTTAAGGTTGTAAGGCGCTCTCTAGCTTCAGGAGTCAGGATCTGCCTCAGAATGGCCTGCTTCTGAGCTTCCATCTCAGCTTTTGCCTGTTCCTGCTGGTAAGCTGCCTGGATGTCAGGCTGCTGGTTCTGCGCCTGCTGTCTCTGAATTTCTGCAAGCCGTCTCTTTCGGATTTCGTCAAGTTCGTCATCCATTGTAGACATGGCAATCATCTAAAAAACCGGTTTTCCGGAGCAATCTGGATTAAGATTAATAATATCTGGGTTAAGATTAATAATATTTGAAAGGGAGTCCTATGAATTTTTCAGGTCCCCTTCGGATGGAGTTTTTCTCAGTATTTTGCAAGTCCAGGGATCTTCTCAATAAGTTCCTGCCTGAGCTCATTGGCTGCATTATCAAGCATAGAACGTCCCTTTGCAGATACCGTTCTTCCGTCCTTTACTTTTTGCAGGTAACCTGCAGCTTCAAGCTGCTGTACTGCCTTTCTGGCAATCGAACCGCTGCCTTTTGCTTTGTGGTAAGGCTGTGATCCGTTGTCCTTCTTTCCACCGTATATTGATCTGAGCCTTTCAATTCCTACAGGCCCGTCAGTATAGATTTTCCTCAGGATCGCTGCGGTTCTGATATACCACCAGTCATCGTTGTTCGGAGGGAGTTCTTTGTGAACCCCGGTCTTTACGTTCTTTGCCCACTCAGGGGGAACGACTTTTTCATTTTCTTTAAGTATGCCTGCAACCTTCTCGATGAGTTCCATTGCAGGGACATCAAACACTGTTGTCATGCATGCCACCTTTTCTAAATTAGGTTGTCTTTGCAGATCCTGAGAGATAGTGCCGATTCTTCTCCCCTGGCTGCCAGAAATCTATTTTTTTCCCGAAACGAGGTAACTCATTCTCTTTCGAGAGGTCCTATCCGATCTTTATAGCTGGATTTATGGACTCTTATGGTTTGGGCTTTCATGCCCGATAAGCCGGTAATTGTGATTTTTAGTTTTAACTGGAAGGAGGTTGATATATTTATCAATTACTGTGTTCAGGTATTCATATACAATCGATCTGGTGATGTGTAGTATGAATAATTTCAAACTAAAAAACGATCTAATTGTATTGAGTTAACTTTTGTCAATTGACGCAAGTGCGAACATCCAGCGTAATTACTTTCAAGCTATAAAAGCATTTTGTGAATTCATAGATAAATGCTTGATGAACTTATTCTGGAAGCTAATCAGGAGAGCTAAACCGGGTTTATTGATGAGATAGAGGGATATTCATGCGTCTTCGGTTAAGTGGGAAATCGTGACAAATTGCGTCCATTTCCACAACACCAATAGAATATTTTAATAAACTGAAAAAAGAGACAGGGTATAAATTTCATTTAGATAGGCCAAAATTTAAGGCCGGTTTCTAATGCAAAATCGATAGCTTTCAGGTAAAAGAATTCTTTAACCGATGACCAATGAATTCTGATCTTATGTGGTTTTATGTTGCTCGCATTGAGAATCTTTAAATTGTTCCCTGATTTCTCGAAGATAAATCAGGGTTTCCTTCTTTGATACAATTCTCTCAATATGTTTCGCAAGAAGTCTCTAAGTCCAGATTTCATGAAGATAACCAGGATTTTTTGGCTTCATACATGCAAGTAATTATAAAAGTCCGTGATTTGGTACTAATGTCTTGAAGTCTCTCTTATTATCTACTTTCAACTCTCTGGACATTTCAGTATCATTTTTTCCCTGATAGCTCAAAAGTATGATTTTAGATCTTTCAATAATGCTTGCTGCTTAATTTATAGATCGGATGGGCTTGATAAGATAGCCTGAATCTTTTTGAGTGAATGATAATTTGGGGCGACGGCTTATACAAAATATAAGGCTATTCATCTAACAGTTAAATTATTATTTATATGTCAATGTCTGAATCTAAGTACTGGATTTTGGAACGGAGTCTTTTTTTCTCCAGGCACCTCTAATATGGAAATGAACTTTTGGAGACGGAAGTACTTCTACAACCAGGAATCCAACGCAAACATTCCAAATCCGGAATTTATACTACCAAACCCACGGTCTTAAATAATACCGGCAGTGGGGTTGCACTAAAACAAACTACATAAAGCTGACGATTGATACAAGAACAGATATATACTCTGAAAGAAAATAAACATTTAAATTGAAAAAATGGTACAAAGATCAAGGCTAAAAGGTGGTGGAGATTTCTCAAATATATAAAGACGCAGATCCTAAAATTTATACCGCTTTTTATTTCTAGCGCTTTAATGGCCTTATAATTGGTTAAAGTATAACCTTTAATAAGCAATCTTTGTACCATTTATGAATTTAATATTCTCCTAATTTCAATATTTTCGTTGTCATAAAAAGTACTATCTTCAATATAAAATCCGAGTTATAAACTGAAAAAAATATACATATTATTTTATTATCCTTCTTTATATTGATAGAAGGATTTATGTAATATCGCGTTTTCAACCATTTATCGTTATAAATCAAATATTTAATACACTGAGGTACTACGCGCTGGAGAAATTAAGAGGTTAACGTACTTCATGTACGAGTAACTATCTTAGAATAATCGCACAGAGAGTGCCTAACCACGGTACAGCCTAAATAACACCGAATCGAAAAAGAGGCATACCATTGACGAAAGTTGTAGAAATCTCTCCAACCACAAGACTTGAAGGCCACTCCAAGCTTACCCTGAAGGTAGATGATCAGGGTATTGTTGAGCGTGGAGACTGGCTTTCTATCACCCCGGTAAGGGGTATTGAGAAGCTAGCCATAGGTAAGACAATGGAACAGGTCCCGAAGATTGCTTCTCGGGTCTGCGGTATCTGTCCCATTGCTCATACCCTGGCAAGTACCGAGGCCATGGAGGCTTCGATTGGCTGCGAGATCCCCACGGACGCAAAACTCCTGCGGACCATTCTTCATGCAGCGAACCGTATCCATAGCATCGCCCTGCACAACATCCTGATCCTCCCGGACTTTTACATACCGGGGACGGAAAAGAAGTTTAACCTGTTCGCCAACGAACAGCCTGCCAGGAGTGTTATGGCAAGGATCGTCCGCATCCGTGAGATCGGACAGACTATTGGAGCCATCGCAGGCGGCGAGGCTATCCACCCATCCAACCCGAGGATCGGTGGGATGTACCATAATGTGAGTCCCAGGGCAAAGCAGAAAATGGCTGACCTGGCAAAAGAAGGCCTTGTCCTTGCTCACGAGCAGATGGAATTCATGCTTGATGTCATCAGGAACATGCAGAACCGGGAGTTTGTCGAAGTCGCAGGCAAGCAGATCCCACTTCCCAAGACACTCGGGTACCACAACCAGGGGGTTATGGCTACATCCTCCATGTACGGGTCATCCAGTCTGGACGAGAATCCCACATGGGATTTCACTCGCTGGAAAGAAACCCGGCCATGGGACTGGTACATGGGTGAGGTAACAATCGATCTTGAGGACCCGAGCTACCCGGTCGGAGGCACCACGAAAGTCGGCACCAAAGCCAACCCCCAGATGGAGGCCTGCACAGGTGTCCCAACCTACGATGGGCAGCCTGTTGAAGTCGGTCCGAGGGCAAGGCTTTCCACATTCAAGAACTTCGATGAGAAAGGCACCTTCGCCCAGCATATTGCCAGGCAGATGGAATACCCAGACTGCTGCTACACCATCCTCAAATGTCTTGACAACCTGAACACCTCGGGTAAGGTCCTTGCCGATCATATTCCTCTGGGAGACGGGTCCATGGGCTGGGCCGCGAACGAGGCTCCGCGTGGGACCAATATCCATCTCGCACGGGTGAAGGACGGGAAAGTGTTATGGTACGATATGCTTGTGCCCACAACCTGGAACTTCCCTACCTGTAGCCGTGCTCTGACTGGAGCTCCCTGGCAGATTGCCGAGATGGTCGTCCGGGCCTATGACCCGTGCGTTTCGTGCGCAACCCACATGATTGTGGTGAACGAGGAGGAAAAGATAGTCGCCCAGAAGCTCATGCAGTGGTGAAGTGAATGGAAACGCTGTACTCCGAGATCGTGGTGGCAGGCTGTGGGAACCCTCTCTTTGCGGATGATGGGTTCGGACCTGCAGTTGTGGAGAAACTCAAGGACCTCAAACTTCCAGAGAATATCACGGTTGTTGACGCAGGGCTAGGGGGTCCACATTTTGTTTTTACTCTTCTCAACCCTGAGTCCACAAAGACTCTTATCATTGTGGACATTGCGGACTTTGGAGGGGAACCCGGTGAGCTCAGGTGGCTCTCTGTTGACGAGCTTCCTGTGGGGAGTTACCGGGACGCCCACTCATGGGACCTGACCGAGCCGCTCCAGTACATTAAGGATGATATTCGGGTCCGTGTCCTTGCATGCCAGAAAAAATATGTTTCTGCCCCTGAAATGGTCATCGGGATTACAGACGAGGTAAAAAGATCCATTCCAGACGCTGTATCCGAGATACTGAAGGAAATCGGAATGAACTATGGGACTGCTTAACTCTGTCACAAAAACCATGGGCGGCGAAGCAAAGCCCACTCAGGTTGCGATGGAGAAGAAGGCGGAAGCTACAAAGGAGAAAAAACCAGTGACAAATAAGATCAAGATCGGTCATGTACACATGAGCGGCTGTACCGGCTGCCTGGTGTCCCTGGCCGACAACAACTTGGGACTCATCAAGATCCTGGACGACTATGCCGACCTCGTATACTGCCTCACTCTTGCTGACGTTCGGCATATCCCGGAGATGGACGTGGCGCTCGTTGAGGGATCGGTCTGCCTCCAGGACCATGAATCCGTGGAGGACATAAAGGAGACTCGGGAGAAGTCCAAGATCGTGGTGGCCCTCGGTTCCTGCGCATGCTACGGGAATATCACCCGGTTCAGCCGCGGCGGGCAGCACAACCAGCCACAGCACGAGTCTTACCTTCCAATAGGAGATCTCATTGACGTGGATGTTTACATTCCAGGATGCCCCCCGAGCCCGGAGCTTATAAGGAACGTCGCTGTCATGGCGTACCTGCTCCTTGAAGGAAACGAGGAACAGAAGGCTCTTGCAGGCAAGTACTTGAAGCCTCTTATGGACCTTGCGAAGCGCGGCACTTCCGGATGTTTCTGCGACCTTATGTACGACGTGATCAACCAGGGCCTCTGCATGGGCTGTGGCACCTGCGCTGCATCCTGTCCAGTGCATGCGATTACTCTTGAGTTCGGGAAGCCTCAGGGTGAACGTGACCTCTGCATCAAGTGCGGTTCTTGCTACGGTGCCTGTCCGAGGTCGTTCTTTAATTTAGACGTGATTCCGGAATTTGAGAACATCAGCGAGATAATTGCTAAAGCGCTTAAGGATGGTGAGAGTGATGATTGAAGATCCGTATCTCGGCAAATACGTGACATGTGTTTCGGCACGGAGCACGGACAAAGAGATCCTCAAGAAAGCTCAGGACGGCGGAATCGCCACCGCTCTCATGGTCTATGCCCTCGAAGAAGGGTTCATCGACGGAACTATTGTGGCAGGCGAGGGCGAAAAACCCTGGCAGCCAAAGCCGGAAGTTGCGATGACCCGCGAGGACATCCTCAAGGCACGAGGAACTAGATACAGCATCAGCCCCCAGATCTCCTGGCTCAAGGAAGCAACCAGGTCTTTCGGCCTCGATAAGGTCGGGGTCACCGGTGTCTGCTGCCAGATGCAGGCAGTGAGGAAGGCTCAGCTTTATCCTATCAATATGCGGGATGTCCCGGGCAAGGTTGCCTTTACAGTGGGGCTTTTCTGCATGGAAAACTTCCCGTACAAGTCCTTGCAGAGCATTGTCGAGGACCACGCAGCTCAGAGCCTCGGCTCCGTGAAGAAGATGGAGATCACGAAGGGCAAGTTCTGGGTCTATACCGAACGTGGGAACGTTGCCACTGTTCCACTCAAAGCAACCCACAAGTACGAGCAGCCAGGCTGCCACGTTTGTCTTGACTATGTTTCTAACCTCGCCGATATTTCAACCGGCTCGGTCGGAAGCCCAGACGGCTGGTCTACGGTTTTCATCCGCACCAAAGTAGGGAACGAGATCTGGTCCAAAGCGGTTGCTGCGGGTCTGTTCGAGACGAAACCCATTGAGGAAGTCAAACCCGGTCTCGATCTCCTCAGGAAGCTCGCGAAAGAGAAGATCGACAAGAACCAGAAGACAGTTGAGGAGCGCAAGACTTTCGGCGTCAATAAGGGGCTACGTAACCCTTACGCCTAAAACTCCTCTTTTTTGTCAGCGAAGCTATTGTGTTAGCTATGCTGAATATGGGGATGGGATTGGTTCTCATCCCCAAATTATGATTTCAATGAAAGTGTATTGAAATTTTTGTAAAATTTTAAATTGATTCTGTAGTCTTTTTTACTATCAAAATGGAGTTTATCTTTTTAATAAAAAACGTTTTATTACATCGGGAGCGCAGAGGGTCACGAATACCTCATTCTTTACAAGCTGCCCGACAATTGCCTTCAGTAATAAAAGAATGGATCTTCGTCATTCCCTATGGATAAGATGATTTTCAATTCAAGACCGCATTGGTTTTTATGAGGATATTATGAGGATATCCACACAAAACGACGAAGAGCCAAAAAAATCCCTTCTTTTTTGATTTAAATGTCTTATTTACTTTTTTAGCACTTTTTTATTACTAGCAATAATTGTCGGACAGCCTGTTTAGGTAGGGGGTGGCCGTCCGCAATTTGATTTTTAAACTAAAAACCAACGTCAATAGACACTGAAAAATGGAAAATGTTATTTTTTTCGTAAAATATACAGATAAAGATTAGCAGTGTTTTTGTAAAGACATTGTAATTATAAACGATTATCTTTTATATTTTGTATATATAATATTTTTTAGATGTATTTTATAGATTTTTAGTCCATTAGACTCAGTCCCAAAATCTAGTGATAAAAGTAAGTGTAACATCACTACACAAAATTATAATTCTATAATTATGTAATGATGTTACGGCAAAAACAATGGTAACTATAAACCTTACTCTTAATAACTTTTCGGAGCTCCCTGCTCTCTTAGACGTTTTTGGTTGTTTTGGAAACGATTATGAAT
>NZ_WJBJ01000039.1:0-25569 GCF_020804205.1 Methanosarcina sp. DH1
AATTTATGTATTTCTATATTTATATAGTTATAGAAAGTTATTTACTTAAAACTACTGTATTATTGGTTGGATAAAACTATTATTAAGAAATATATGTCAAGATAAAAGCTGAAAATACAGTAGTTTTATAGGAAAACTACTGTATTTCTAAGATTTTCCATTTATGTCTAATATGGCTGTGCGTTATTGGATGGTTGATATTTTGTCTTAGAGCATCTTTGCTTTAGGACATAAGCAGTTGAACTGAAAAATGAATAGCATATAGTCCTATTCATTGGTCATCGGTTAAGAAATTTTCTTGCCGCGGATCTCGATTTCAACAAAAAATCAAGCCCAAATTTTGAGCGTTTAAACTGAAATTGATATCAAACTCCAGCTTAATATCACTGAATGGTTTAACAAACTTTGTGGAAATCAATGCAATTGATAACGGTTTCTCCTTAACCGATGACCAATGAAATCCTATTTGTTTAATTGCATTTGCTTTTTAAGCTTGTCTACATACAGGAAAATTGAGTGTATATGAAACAGAAATTGAGAGCGGAATGCGAATGTTTGTATCTTCTGGAAAATATCAACTGACTATTAGTAAACCACCAAATTTTTGAGAGAATTATAAAAATCGAAACCCCAACTAAAAGATTAAATTAGAGTTAGAGGGCGCATATGTTTGACTTGGAAGAGTTTATAGAACTGATTAATTACATAATTTTCAATCTAGTGATCATATTCATTTTAACGAAAAAGATAACATTGAGGAGAACGGTCCGTAGGTCTAAAATTTTTTTTTGGCTCATAATAATCAGCAATATCTTTTCAGCTACCCTTCAATTTTTCTGCCTAGTAAATTCAGATTTAAATATATTGTACCATTTATTTGCCGATTCCCTGGCCATCATAGGACAGAGTGCACTCCTGATAGGAATTGTGTGGATGAAATTGATAGCTGAACCGAGTCCAAAACCGAGGAACATTTTGGTGGTTGGAGCCCATCCAGATGACATGGAGATCGCTTGTGGAGGATCTCTCGCAAAGCTTTCCGATGCAGGGCACACTATAGTAGGCTTGATCGTAAGCAGAGGGGAACAGGGGGGTAATAGTTCATCCAGGCTTACAGAAGCAAAGAACAGCTCTGAATTCTTAGGTGTAAATAAGGTCGAAATTATGGATTTTCCTGATACTAGACTGGACCAGTTCGTCTCGGAGATTAGCAAACAAATCGAAGTAATCGTAAACGAGTTGAAACCGGATATGGTATTTACACACTCAATTCACGATCTACATCAGGATCATAAAGCGGTTCACGATGCAACACTGCGTGCTTGCCGCAATCTGAGCACTATATTATGCTATGAAAGCCCTTCCACTACCAAGGCTTTCAAGCCAAATGTTTTTGTAAATATCGAACAGTATATAGATATCAAAATAGAAAGTATCCAGGAACATAAAGATCAAAACAAAAAGAGGTATGTGCAGCCAGAGCAGGTCTATGGAAAAGCCATCTTCCGAGGTACTCAAGCAAAATTGGAAAAAGCAGAAGGCTTTGAGGCAATTCGGATTAACTTGCCAATTTAATTACATCTGTGATGGCATGAAATAAACAATCGTAAATTTAAAAGGTTACGTCATAAATTGGGCAAGAGGAATTATTTATGGTAAAAATTATGGTGACTGGTATTGGAGGCCCAGCCGGTCGTAATGTTGCATTACTCCTTTTAGAAAAAGGCCATACCGTCATTGGTGTTGATATGCAGAGGATCTCGTTTCCAGGGGTCAAGGTGCATAGGATTCCTCCTGCTTCACACCCCTCGTTCTTGGAAAAAATATATACTCTTACGGTCGAGGAGAGCATTCAACTGCTGATTCCAACTGTGAGTGAGGAATTGCCAATCTTAGCCTCAGAATGGAAAAACTGGAGTGACATCCCGGCGGTCATTGGCCAATATCAACCAGTCTCCGATGCAGATGATAAATTTCTGACATATAAACGGCTTTCGAGCCACGGAGTATGTGTTCCCAGGTACTTACTGCCTTCACAGGTCTCTTCGCCTGAGGAGATCTCGCTTAATTTGGGATGGCCATGCCTGAGTAAGCCGCGAGTAGGTAGAGGTGGTAGAGAGGTAATTGTCAGAAATATAAAGGATTGGCCTGCAATCTCCATGCTTGATGACAGATATATATTGCAGGAATTTATCCCTGGAACGGATTACGCACCTGAGGTATATATTGGAACAAAATCTGTTATCGTAGTTTTAGAAAAGACCAGGCTAAAAGAGGGAATCGTGGGCAACGCAGCTGAAGTGAAGCGCGTAAACGCTCCTGACGTGGCAGATATAGCTATATCTGCAGCAAAGGCCATGAATCTGACAGGTCCAATGGACATAGATATTCGCCGTCGAAACGATCACAATCCTGTAGTTCTGGAGGTCAATGCTAGGTTTGGAGCAAATATTGCCCAGGCCAAAGAAGTACTGGATGCAGTTCTGGAAGATTTTGGAGTTTGCTAATGGAGCCGCTTCTTTTATTCTTCTATATTATAGGATTCACCTGCTTTTCTGTAGGTATTCTAACAATTCCATATTATCCCCTATCTTTAGCTTTCGAAATGCGCAAAAGCAAGCAGCATATATTCCACAGCAAGAATCCCTTTGTCTCTATAGTGGTACCGGCCTATAATGAAGGAAAAGTAATAGGCCATTGTATAGAGTCCATTTTAGCATCAAACTATTCGGAATATGAGGTCATCCTGGTGGATGATGGTTCGTCTGATAATACACTTGAAGAGATGCGGCGTTATGAAACGAACTCCCGTGTAATTGTGGTAACCAAGAAAAATGGAGGCAAAGCCTCAGCTCTTAACGTGGGACTGAACCTGGCCAAAGGAGAAGTTCTATTCTTCGTCGATGCTGACGGCATCTTTGCTCCTGATACCATAAGCAAGATGCTCAGTGGTTTTATCAGCGAAGATGTAGGTGCAGTATGTGGCAACGATGCTCCTATTAACCTTGATAAGCTTCAGACACAACTGGCAAACTTGCTTACTCACGTAGGTACAGGCTTTGTGCGTAGAGCGCTGTCTACTATCGATTGCCTTCCTGTCGTGTCTGGCAATATAGGCGCCTTCCGACATAGCACTCTTGAAAAGACTGGACCCTTCTTAGAGGGATTTATAGGCGAAGACATGGAATTGACCTGGCGCGTGCACAAGGCAGGTTACAAAATAGTGTTTCAACCCTGGGCCATAGTATATGCAGAAGCACCCTCAACTATCACGGGCCTGTGGAAGCAGCGCGTGCGATGGGCGCGTGGGCTACTTAAGACCTCTTATATTCACCGAGATATGTTATTCAATCCAAAGTATGGCCTTTTTGCCTTTTATTTGCCGATTAACTTAATATCAATGATTATCATACCTTTGCTACAGTTGATGTCAATCATACTGTTGCCAATCTTGCTATTTCGCAACATTAATCCCATCCCTTTGAGCTGGATAGGCATCATGGGTTGGCTTGGTATGTTCTCTTCCATTTTTGCATTATTATTTTCTATTGCCCTTGACCGAGCTTGGTTCGATTTAAAATACTTCTACGTGATACCATTATGGGTACTATATTCCTTTATGATGGATATAGTAATGTTATGGGCGATCATCGTTGAGCTGCGTAGAGAGGAAGCAAAATGGAACAAGCTAGATCGGACCGGTATTATAAGCCGCTGAGAGGTCCCAATGCAATAATATGCGGAAATACATTCCTCTGCAAGGGTACGATTAAAACCTAAAAATATAGTCTAAAAATATAACCTAAAGTAGCTTAAAATAGTTTAATATACTCTAAAATTACTTAAAATAAACTAAAATACTATAAAACGCCTTGAAATATTCTAAAATGTCTTAAAATATCCTAAAATGTCTTAAAATAACCTCAAATAACTTAAAAACATAGCTTAAAATCCCGAAGCGAAAAGTTTTGCAACAGACCTGCTTTTGGTACACTGAACATCAGGAAGTGTCGCAAATTGTTCTGTAAATACAAAGTCAAATTTTTGTATACTTGGCATGATTACGTTCTCTTGTTACCGAATTTTCAAAATATAAACTTAATCATTTTTTGAGTTTACAGAAATTAAGGCACACTGCCAGAGGACATCTGTGTAATGTATACCCTTAAATTTCTAGTTATCTCAATGCATTTGTTTCATAATTTTTTGCAATGAAATTGTTTTCTTTTTCATTATAAATCTTAACTCACCCTCGCTTAGAAAATAAACGAATTCACGAATTATGTCTTTTGATGTTGTTTTTTCACGGGTTTTGTATTTTTTCCTCCCTATTGCTTTCAATTTTACCAGAAATTTTTTATACATTTAATGCTATTTATTCTTTAAGTGCCAAAAATTTTGTATGAAATAAACTGAAAAATATGAAGAAAATTTATTCCCTATATGGTATGAAAAATGTACTTGTTTTTTAAATTCGCTACCTATAGGCCCAAACATCAATTTATCTTTCTCTCTGCGGGAGGCACGCTGAAAAATTCAATACTGTGTTTTGATGATTCTGAGTGAAACATTATCAAGAGCAGTTTTATTGAAAAAGAGATTTCCTATTCGTGGCAGAGTTAAGGTAAAATATAATTTATTTCAATGAAATTAAAATTTTATTGTTTGGCATGATTTGTAACTAATACTATATAAATCAGAAAATATAATAATGTTAAAAATTTACTCATATTCGATTAATAAAAACGATTTTTGATGTTATTTTATCCATATAAAAAATTTAAAATCCTACTTTAATATTAATATATTATATGTAACTTTTCATTCATCTAACATATATTTAAAGTTTTATTGTAATATTTTTTGCAATAAAACTTTATAATAAATAAAAAGGATTTATAATATGGTGAAAACATGCGAAAATCGATATTCATCTTAATTGGAATTATATTACTTATATCAAATGCAAGTGCCCTTAGTTGGTCGGGATATGACTGGACACTTAAAAGTGGTATAAAAGGTCCCGGATCAAACTATTGGAACCCAAATAACGCATATGTAGATTCAGATGGAAATCTACACCTTGAACTAAATTATTCAGATGATCGTTGGAATTGTGTTGAACTAGACAGTGTTAAAGACTTTAAATACGGTAAATATACATGGGTAGTATCTTCACAATCATTAAATCTTGATGAAAATGTAGTGCTTGGACTCTTCACATATACAGACGATAATCATGAGATCGATATCGAATCCGGTCAGTGGGGTGACTCAAGCTCAGACCATCTACATTTCACATGCCAACCAGACCAAACAATAACGTTTGTGCCACCTACTTCTAGTTATATAAACGCAACTGGCGTGACTTATACATTTGACTGGCAACCAACTTACATACATTACACTGCTATAGCATCAGATGGTAAAATTATTGCTAATTGGTACTGTACAGATACTGGATCTATTCCTACAGTAAATGCAAAAGTAATGATGAACCTCTGGTTGCAGCGTGGTGTACCACCAAGTAATGACAAACCAGTAGAAGTGATTATACGCTCCTTTTATTGGTCATCGGATAAGGACTTTTTTTGCCATGGGCCGATTTGAATTAGAAACCATCTTTCAATTTTGGCCTGTTTACATCTTTATTTCCACATTTTTAAGCACATAACTATCGCCTGATATCGATGCATGTGCTTAAACTTAAGCACATCATATACAAGGTAACATTTCTAAATAGCAATCATCTGACCTCACAGAGATACGGAAAAGCATATCTGCGCCTAAAAAGCCGGAAGTTATGTCACATGAAATCAACACTTTATTCCAGCCTAAAACTTACTTACATATTTAACAAACGTTGTGGGAATAGGCGCAGTTTGTCACTATTTCTCATTTAACCGAAGGCGCATGAATACGAATTAAGAGAACGAATTTTGAGTTTTGGAATGAGCTCATATATTGAGTTCATATATTAATTGAAAAAATAGATAAAGCTATTCAGGACACCGTTGCTGCGGAAGGTCAGATTCAGCCCTCTTGAGCGAACGAAGTGAGCGAAAAGGGCACCGTCCTCCCGAGACGGGACTCGGGCGTTAAAACGTTTTCTCGAAATACAGGTACCCTCTCTCTTCTTTCTTAAAAGTAAAGCCATGCTTGAGGTACATGTCTATCGCTTTCGTGAGGGTTGAATCGGTTTTAAGAAACACGCCTGAGCAGTTTTTCTCAGCAAAATCGAGAGCAGTCCTGAAGAGCTTTTTTCCGTTGCCTTTGTCCCTGAAGGCTTTTTCAAGATAAATACGCCGGATTTCGCACCGGTTTCCGCTAAGTTTTCGGATGCCTGCGGTGCCTACGACTTTGCCATCGACGATCCCCACGAAAAACGCGCCCCCGCTTCCAAAGTAATAACCGTTTATGTCATTGAGGTCGGCATCTTTTAGCCTGTCGGGTTCAAAACCGTGCTCCTTCAACACTCCAAGCACAACGTCATGAACTTCTTCATTTCTGGAATCGTCATATCTCTGTATTATCATTTGACTCACTTCACAAGCCGTACAGTTCTTTTCTGTTTACCTGTCAGTTTTCAGGCTCTTTCTTAAGGGTTCGGGGTTGAGGTAGCTCTGAGAACTGATATATTTTTTCGGATTTTTGAGGAAATCCAGAGAAAGAGTATAAAATATCTCCGTGCCGGTAATCAGGATATCTTCATCAATGTCAAACTTGCAAGAGTGATTGATTTCCACTATCTTTTTTTCCGGGTTTAGAGTACCCAGGGAAATGAAAATTCCTGGAACTTTCTGCAGGTAACTTGCAAAATCTTCGGCTGCAAAGGTTTTTTCTAGTTCAGGGTAGATTGTAAGTTTTGGGAAACTCTCCTGCAGCTTTGAATTTACAGCTTTTGTGAACATAGGGTCATTCGCAAGGACCGGATAGCCATGCAATATATCAAGCTCGTAGTCCGGAAAACCTGAAAATTCGTCTCCCTGCTTTACGTATCTTTTTAATACCTCGTCTAGGCACTCTTTTATTGTCCTGTCAATGATATCCGTAGTATCCCGGTCAAAGGTTCGGTAACTTCCAAGAATCTCTACAGTATCGGGAATTCTATTAAACTGGGCTCCTCCTCGAATCCTTCCCACTCCAATGATATACTTATCCGGGTCAAGCTGTTTTTCCAGGGCTGGATAAAGGTTACTTAGAAAATCCGTTGCTATTCGGACGGGATCAATACAGCTTTTAGGCTTTGAGATATGGCCTCCCTTTCCTTTAATGATCGCTTCAAACCGATTGGTGCTTGCCATGAAAGGCCCGGGACGGAAACCCACACTTCTTGATTCGTGATTGGTAAAGATATGCATGCCCATAACCGCATCTACACCTTCAAGTCCTCCCTCTGCAATTACTCTCTCCGAACCTCCTGGTGGAATTTCCTCGGCAGGCTGGAAGATCAGACGAACTTCCCCTGGAAAATTCCTGTTCTCCTGAAAAAGCCGTGCAGCCCCAAAAAGCATTGCCATATGTCCATCGTGTCCACAGGCGTGCATTACTCCATCGTTTCTGGAGATATAATCGCTATTTCTTTCAATCAACTCTTCCTGTACCTGCAGTCCATCCGTGTCTGATCGAAGGGCGATACAGGGCCCAGGTAACTTCCCCCGGATGCTTGCAAGCACGCCGGTGTCTGCAATTTTTCTTGCTTCGACTCCCAGTTCTCCAAGAATTTTCAGGATTTTCTTCTGGGTCTCATATTCTCCAAAACTGAGTTCGGGGTATCTGTGAAATTCGCGCCTGAGCTGGATCATCCAGGCTTCAAGTTCTTCTGCACTCGGATTTTCTCTCAAAAGCATTCCCTCGGATGTTATGCATTTGCAGTTTATTCCGTTTAAGGTCCGTAGTAGTTGCCATCTTTAGTAGTTGCCGTCTTTATATCGACTGGTCGTAATATTATGTATTTTTTTCTTAAGAATGTTCTATTTTAACATACTTTATTTGTGTCTATCTTATTCCTTCAGCATATTTCCTTTAAGTATCTATAACTCCAGGTATATTATCCATTTTACTACGTCGTTTGTTCCATGATTTTTCGCTAAAGCCTTTTTTAAAGGCTTTTTTTAAAAGGCTTTTTTTTAAAAGGCTTTTTTAAAACACCTGATAATTATATACAGGAATATTACAATACATTTCCTATTATTTATTATAAATTATTATAACGCCCAACCGTTAAGGTTCCTTAACCCCGAGTGCTCTAAAGTACTCCTATAAGTTCCAGGGATGATGGTATAAAATGCTAAAAACACGCCTGAGGGATTTTCTTGTCACGAAAGATAACTGGCTTTTTGCGGTTTCCGACTATTTCCGTAGGGATGGAATCCGCGCCACACTCCGTTACGTGCCCGATGAAAACGGAGAACGGGAGCTAAATGGAATACGATATAAAAAATATGATTTTGGTCCGGCTTTTGAGTTCATGAGGAAGCACAGGCCTGAATGGGTGCAGGATGTTCATGTGGTGCCTGAATCTGAGGTAAAAAAGGTGCTTCGTCCTGCAGATGCAATTTCCAGGCTTGTAAATTCTGACAGCCGCGTAAGGGCAATCGTAAAGACCCTTGACCTGGCAGGCATTCCCAGGACAAGCATGGGAGTTACGGGTTCGATGCTCGCAGGCCTCCAGAATGAGAGCTCAGATATTGACTTTGTTGTGTACGGCCCTGTATGGTTCAGGGCAAGGGATGCAATAACTGCTGCAAAACAACAGGAAGGTCCCATTGAAGAAATCAATGAAGAAATGTGGAAGAGGATCTACAATAAGAGGATTCCTGAGATTTCATTTGACGAATTCATGCTGCACGAATCGAGAAAAGGCAACCGGGGCATGGTCGAAGGCACTTATTTTGACCTCCTTTTCGTAAGGGAATGGGACCAGATAAAAGAGCCTCTTCTACGCGGGAAGGATACTGTCAAAATGAAAATCGAAGCCAAAGTTACAAATGCTGACTTTGCTTTTGACAGCCCTGCTTATTACAAGGTCGAACACGATGAGATCGACCATGTACTCTCGTATACCCACACCTATGCAGGCCAGGCGCTCCCGGGAGAGTTAATAGAAGCTCGCGGCATCGTTGAAGAAGTCGGAGATATCAAGCGGCTTGTGGTGGGCACTTCAAGGGAGCCAAAAGGAGAGTGGATAAAATCTCTCACCTGGCTTGAGAAGTGTGGATATCACTGAGAAAGCAAAATGCAAATTCAAGGAATGTAAGTTCTGTTTCAGGTATCCGGGCTGAGATTACAGGTTAAAAGGGAAATCAAAAGGAAACTCAAAAGATAAATCAAAAGGGAAACCAAAAGGGAACTCAAAAGAGAAATCAAAAGGGAAATAAAACCTGTAGAAAAAAGATTCTACCAGAAAAGCCTCTCTCTTCCAATTTTCTTTCTAATTCCCTTTTTTACCCCCGGATTATCTCTTTTTATTAAATAAGCCATACAAAACCAGTAATTCAACTACTACAAAGTCCAATTCAAGTCCTGGAGAACTCTTTGTCTCTTCTTTTTTAATATCTGAAGCAGGAATTCCCTGTTTATCCTCATCGGACGTTTTCTCCTCGTTAAGGGTCTGATTTTTTCCGGTTATGGGCGAAAGAATTTCAACCGACTGAGCCCTCTTTTCGCTGCTCGATATTGCAAAGGGAGAAAAGCCTGGAGTTTCTGCGGTAAAGTAAAAGTAAACTTCATCTTCTCTGCTGAGGGTTGTAGGAAGCGGATTCCATGCTCCTTCACTGTAGCGGTACAGGGTTATGGGATCTTCGTTGACTTTCTGTTTGATAATCCAGGCCCTGCTAACCCTGAAATTTATTCGGGCATTTTCAAAATTTTCCTGGGTTGAAAAGCCGCTATTCCCAACCCAGAGATTTATATTCCTGTAGGCGGTTCCGGGTGCAGGTTCCTTAACAATTGAAGATGTATTTTTTAACATTTCTACAATAGCGGTTGTTTTTCCGAAACTCCTCTTCGGATCGAATTCCACACTGACTATTTCATTTGCCTCGCCTTTAAAAGTAAAACATGTATGGATGCCTTTGAAAACCTGTTCATTTGAAATTTCCTTCAGTTCAACATTCTTGGTTGATTCTGGAGAACCTGCGCCTCCCCCACTTCCTCCACCTCCTCCACTACTTCCCCCGCGACTTTCTTCACTTCCCACGTTTTCTCCAGAACTTGATGATTTTTCGGTCACAGTTATATATTCCGCTTTTTTCCGGGTACTATTCCCGTACGTGTTATTTTCGTACGTATTATTTCCGTAGGTGTTATTTCCGTACATATTATTTTCATATGTACTGTTAGCTGCCTTTAATATAACAGTGTAGGTTCCGGGATTCTCGTACGTGTAAACCGGATTCTTTTCGTTTGAGTCAATGTTCCCGTTTCCGTCAAAGTCCCACTCCCAGGAATCGGGATTGAAGTTAGATAAATCCGTGAACTGGACAATCAGAGGTGCAGGCCCAAGGAGGGGAGTTGCGGAAAAATTGGCTTCGGGCGAAGAAGTAACCATTATTTCTGAAAATCCTCCCAAGGAGACAGCAGGAACAGAATAAGCAGAAATCCTGCCGGATAGTGTAAAGTTTCCAGGCTCAGAATTCGAAGGCACGGTCACATTATATACAACTGTCTTTTCTTCCCCTGCTGAAAGGTTCTCAACCCATATCCATTCCAGAGTGGATGCTTTGAATGTACTGGTTTCCTGGAACACAGCCCCATTATTTTCCCACTGGCTTACCTGCCACCCTTCAGGGAGATTTTCGTCGAGCGTCAGGGCTTCAATATCCTGATCTGTAATTATATGTACAGTTACCGCAAAACTTTCGCCTGAATTAACCTTCCCGGCAGAAATCTCCCTGTTTGCTTCTATCCCTGCGGCTGAGGCAGGGAGAATTATCCAGGCAAATAGAATAATCAGAGCGAAGCCTGAAATAAGGCCTGAGAGTTCAATACGGCTTTTATTCCTGAAGGCTTTGATGAGATTCATAAGAGCGGATCCTTAATTCTTTTCCATATTTTTCGGTTACCCGATTTTCTGCCATCGGATTCGTTTTTGAGCTTGTTTTTTTCCGATTGATCGTCCAGTTTGTTTCCTGTTACGCGCACATTTTTAGATTTTTTCAAACATCAATTAAGCTATCAATTAAGCTATCAATTAAGCCCAAACTCCCAAAATTTATTAATTATGTAGTTGTGTATATTATTTATAACTGTCTTCTCTCCTGTTCTTCTAAAAATAAAAAATAGAATTATTACAGCCTGTAGCCTTTGAAAAAGGAGAAATCGAACAGAGAATATGATAGGAAGCTATTCAAAATCAGGAAGCCATATTTAAAGCGTTGTAAAAAGCTAGTGTCGCGTCAATACTCAAGGATTAAGTAATTATGAATATCCGTTATCGAAGTGATGCTATATTTTAATGCTGCCACCAGGTTCTTCGTCATTCTCTATGGATACTACTATTTTCAATTCAAGACCGCGCTGGATTTTATGAGAATATGATGAAGATATTCACACAAGGCAACAAAGAGCCACAATCCGTATTGGATACCAAATAAATAACTTCAAACAAAACTGCAGCTAAAGCTAAATATAAATAATAAAGTTACCAACTCCTCTTCCATGAAAATAAAGAAAAGTTATATCTGGCTTATTCTGGCATCAGGCTTGATTTTGACTGCATCTGCAGCTTTCGTATATCCTGATTTTACCTTCCGTCCTGGTTTTGCGAAAAATACGGCTCAAGCCGCTCAAGCAGATATGTCTGAAACTGCAGTTAACGGAATAGAATCCAGTTCAAGCATAGTCACCAGAGTACAGGTTTCAAACCCATTGGCGATCCTCACAGCCGGTGCTCAGGCAACTGATTCGAGTACTGAGGTTACTGTTTACAATAATAACCTTGCTCTTGTAAAAGAAAAAAGGGAACTAGATCTTGATTCCGGAGTGAACAGGGTTGAATATAAGGATGTTGCTGCTCTTATTGATCCTACATCAGTAATGTTTGAGGATACGAAAAATAAGAATACTGTCGTACTGGAGCAGAACTATGAGTACGATCTCGTGAGCAACCAGGAGCTTCTGGAAAAATTTCTGGATAAAGAAATAACTGTAACCGAAAAAGAAGGAGGTACATACACAGGAGTTCTCATGAGCTATGATGACAATAAGGGACTGGTGCTCAGGTTAAGTGACGGAAAAGTTGTAACCCTTTCCGAAGTTTCAAAAGTGGAGTTCCCTGACTCTGCCGGGCTGCTTACAAAGCCTACCCTTATCTGGCAGGTCTACTCGCCTGCCGCAGGAAAGAGAAACGTCCTCACTTCCTATCTTACAAATGGGATGAGCTGGAAAGCAAACTACATCGTAAAGACCAGTGCGGATGATAAGAAGGCCGATATCCAGGGTTGGGTTACTGTTAATAATGAAGCAGGAACAACCTATGAAAATGCCAAACTTAAACTGGTTGCAGGGGAAGTTAACCGCGTAACTGTGCCACAGGAAACGCCTGCAAGAAAGGCAACTGCAGAAGGAGATGTTGTATACGAAACAGCCGAGGAAAGCTTTGTTGAGGAATCCTTCTTTGAGTATCACCTCTATACTCTTCAAAGGCCGGCTACTCTCAGGAATAATCAGGTAAAACAACTCTCCCTGCTCTCTGTTAATTCCGTACCTGTAGAAAAGGAAATGGTTTTTGACGTCTCAAAAAGCAATGATGTCCAGGTCGCCCTGAGCTTCAACAATTCAAAAGAAAAAGGTCTTGGAATGCCTCTTCCTGCCGGTGTTCTAAGAGTATACAAAACTGACTCCGAAGGTCAGCTTCAGTTCCTCGGGGAAGACAGCATAAAGCATACCCCAAAAGATGAAGAGATAAAAGTTGTTGTTGGAAACGCTTTTGATGTAACAGGAAAAAGAACCCAGACAAATTACAATAAAATCAGCTCGAATGTCTGGAAAGAAAGTTACGAAACCGAAATCAAAAACCACAAATCCGAGTCCCAAAAAGTAAAAATCGTGGAAAACTTCTACGGCGACTGGGAAATCACAACCACCTCTGACCCATACGAGAAAAAAGATGCCTATACCGCAGAATGGGAAATAACCGTACCCGCAGACGGCTCAAAGAAAGTTACCTACACTGTGGAACGCAGTTACTAATCCAAATACCACAGCAAATTGCCAAAAACGGAATTTATACTGCCGAAACCCGCAAAAAATCCAATCCAGAACCTATAACTGTGGAATAAATAGAAAAACGGAAAACGGAAAAACGGAAATATCTATCCCATAAGCCAGCCCCTGAGCTAGTTGAAAGACAATTTACGTGCCCATAATTAAGTCATATCAGCTCAGCTAAGAATCTTCACTATAATTCAACCATTCAGCCCTCTTGAGCGAACGAAGTGAGCGAAAAGGGCACCGTCCTCCCGAGACGGGACTCGGGCAAAAAATATTATTACTATCGCTGCAATTAACCCCTCAGATGATTATCGGTGTATTGGGGCCCGAAGGCTCATACTCGGAAAAGGCAGCACAAACCTGGATCCTGAAACATAGTCTAGATAGTGTAGGAATTCAGTACTTTTCAGATATAGAGGACGCATTTCTGGCTGTAGTACAGGGAAAATCCGATATCTCGATAGTTCCGATAGAAAACTCGATTGAAGGTTCTGTAGGTGTTACTCTTGATTTACTTCTTGAGAATGGTGTTGAGATAGTCGGAGAGATTGTTGTCAAAATCGAGCACTGCCTGCTCTCAAAAGGCGGGCCTGAGAAGATTAAGGTCATTCTTTCTCATCCTCAGGGGCTTGCCCAGTGCAGGCATTTTTTGAAAAAATATTTCCCTGAGGCTGAACTAAGGAGCACGGGCAGCACTTCTCATGCAGCAAGGCTCGCAGGAGAGTTTGAAGAAATGGCAGCAATAGCTTCTCCGGAGGCTGCAGAGTGCTACAGGCTGAAGGTTCTTCTTCCAAATATACAGGACAGGAAAGAAAACTACACCCGCTTCATTGCTTTGCAAGCCGCAGGAAAAAGTCCGGATGAGCAGGTTTTATGTGTTCCAGAAGGTAAAACGGGTGAGCCTGAGAATTCCAGCCATTCAGCCTTCAAGACCTCTATTATAGTATATCTGGAAAAAGACAGGCCAGGAGCATTATACGAAATTCTCGGGGCTTTTGCAAAGAATAAGATTAACCTGACAAGGATCGAGTCCAGGCCATCTAAAAAAGAACTTGGGGATTATTATTTCTATATTGATTTTGAAGGGCACACAGGCGATGTACTTATAGAAGAGACCTTAAAAGACATAAAAAGTAAAACCGATACTCTAAAAATAGTGGGGTCTTATCCCGCTTTTAAAGCATAGTAGTCATCTTTCTTTAAAACGCTGCAATTATCCATCTTTAAAAGCGTTATCATCCATCTTTAAGGAACCTACTTATTCCGTTAAAAAATTGTAATCATCTATTCTTAAGCGATCGTAATTATCTACTTATGTGACCGTAATTATCCATTTTAAGTGACCGTAATTATCCATTCTTAAATGATCGTAATTATCCATTCTTAAGTGATCGTAATTATCCATTCTTAAATGATCGTAATTATCCATTCTTAAGTGATCATAATTATCTACTTATGTGACCGTAATTATCCATTCTTGAATGATCGTAATTATTTAACTTTGAAACAAGTAAAAGGCTAGATGCAAAATCCTGTGAACTTTAACAGAAGACAATAAAGGAGTTTCAGCATATTCAAAACTGTGAATTTAAACACAAAGTATGGCAAAAATTGGACTGTTGTACAAATCTAAAAAATTCATATTCAGGAACGTGTACTTTTATATACTATCTTTCTCTATTCTCTTCCTAGAATATCTTCTGATAGTATATTTGTATGTTCCGTAAACATAATTCTTTCTCATAATTATTTCCAATCACAGTCTTTTTCCAGGCTGCAAAAAGGAGCGAGATGGCTCTGATTATTGAAGAAATAGTAAACAAACACGAATCGGTTTTAAAAAAATATAGAGGACTCTATGCCTTTGCAGACCTGCTTGCAACTTATTTTGTCCTTTATATCCTTTTCGTGCTTTTCAATATGCGAGATTTATTTTTAATGTTTAGCATCTTCGAACCTTATACCGGTGCGAAATACAGCATTCTGGGCTTTGGGGTTGTTTTTGAAACTCTGGGGCTTATTTTTCTGGCTTTTGCCCTCTCCCTTATCCTTACAGCTATCAGGCATTACAGGGCTGAAAAGAAAGACGCGATTGCCCTTCTAGAAGAGACACACCCTGTACTCAGGGAGAGATTGAGGACTGCCTATGATAACCGCAATACGGATAACATTATTGTCCGGGACCTTATAGGCGGAGTCATAATCGATTCAAAACCCGTACAGTCATCTTCCTTTCTCGACAGAAGAAAACTTACAAAAGACCTGATTGTAATAGTTTTTGCAGTTACCGTTCTAGCATATGTTGTAGGGACCGGATACCAGACAACTCTCAGCCCTACTGATCTTAACGGAGTAATCGACAAGCTTCCCTTAGTTTCGAATTCAAACTCTGACCTTTACCCAGTGGACGAAAACGGCGGGACCTCGAATAACACCAGCCAGGAAAACATCTTCGGAAAGCCTGCCGTTGTTGTGGTGGAAGGCAAAGATGTTGATCTGACGATTCCTCCGGGCACAGGTCAGGGCTTTACAAGTCAAGAAGAAGGGGAACAGATGAACGAATCATTTACCCAGTCAGGCATGGTAAATCCTGAAGCTGAAGCTTCCAAGGCTTATTATGATAATTTACCGGAAGGATACAGGAACGTTATCCAGAGTTACTTTGAAGGACTTGCAGAAGAATGATTGGAAAAATTTATTTAAAGTAGGATTTATCTGAACTCAGGTTAATCGAAGTTTGTCTAAAAGCAGTTTTTGAATAACAGACAGTGTACTGGAGATATGCTGCTCTGGAAATATACTGCTGCAGGATCAGGTAACATCCATAAAAAGCGGGCTTCTTAAGCCTCTAAAAACAGAAACTTAAAGGGTGAAGCGGATATGAATGAAACTAATACCGATTCTGGCCAGGCTGCCACGACCTACCAGAACGCAGGCAGAATTTTCAAAAGCTTTTTTGAAGATATTGGAAATGTTGTGGTGGGCCAGAATAGAGTAGTGGAGCAAATTGTGATTGCAATACTCTGTGAAGGGCATGCCCTCGTTGAGAGCAATCCAGGGCTTGGAAAAACACTTATGATATCCACAGTGTCAAAGGCAATGAACCTGAAATTCAGCAGGATCCAGTGTACTCCTGACCTCATGCCCTCTGACATTACAGGGACAAACGTTATTGAAGAGAAGGACAACAAAAAAGAATTCAGGTTCCAGCAAGGGCCGGTCTTTGCAAATGTTGTTCTTGCGGATGAGATTAACAGGGCATCCCCTAAGACTCAGTCAGCTCTGCTGGAAGCTATGCAGGAAAAACAGGTAACGGTCGGAAACGATACCTTCATGCTTGACCGTCCCTTTTTCATTCTTGCCACGCAGAACCCCATAGAAATGGAAGGCACATATCCCCTGCCTGAAGCCCAGCTCGACCGTTTTCTCTTAAAAATCCTTGTAGATTATCCTTCTCATGAAGAAGAAATGGAAATAATAAACCGCTATACGAAATCCGAAGTCCCAAAAATTTCCAGGGGCCTTGAGAAATCCACACTCCTCGATTTGCAGCAGCTCACCAGGCAGGTCCCAATCTCCGAGGAACTCAAGCAGCGCGTCCTTTCTATTGTGGGCATGACAAGAAAAGACAAAGAACATATAGAGTACGGGGCTTCTCCAAGGGCATCCATCGGCCTTATCCTTGCCGCAAAAGCCAGAGCCCTTATAGAAGGCAGAAACTTCGTAAGCAAAGAGGATATCGATTATATGGCATATCCGGTTCTCCGCCACAGGCTCATCCTGACCTTCGAAGCCGAAAGAAGTGGGATGACTCCTGATCAGGCTATTGAGGAGATTATCCGGAAGCTCAAATGAAACCTGACCCTGGGATTCCCAGGTCAGTGAAGGAATTGTAAAATAAGTTAAAATAACCCTGAAGGGTTTTCCGGGCCCGGAATAAACCGGGCTTTTTATTGACGATCCAGAATGACTCGCACGAAACAAAATATCGAAACGGATTTTTTCAGGCAGCTTGACCGCTTTACCTTCTCTGTCCGGAAAAGGGTATCAACCGTTTACGCCGGAAACCGTCCCTCCACCCGAAGCGGGCACGGCATCGATACCATCGGGTTCAGGGAATATGATCTTAACGACAGCCTGAAAGATATCGACTGGAAAGCCTATGCGAGAACTGAAAAGCTCTATGTGCGGCAGTTTGAGGAAGAGAAAACCCTTACAACCCATATCCTTCTGGACGCCAGTAAAAGTATGGACTACCCTGAAAAAGGGACTTCTAAATTCGAATATGCTGCCATGCTCGCTGCAGGCTATGCCTACATGGTAACAAAATATAACGATAGGTTTGCAATCTCAACCTTCTCACAGGAAGTCGATATACACAAACCCAGCCGCGGGCGAAAAAACCTTCTGCGGGCAATTGACAGGCTGACAGAGCTTGAATTATCCGGAGGCACTTCTATTGGGGAAGCTGTTATAAAGTACAGCAGGGAAATCAAGTCAAGATCCCTTGTAATCCTTATCTCGGACTTTCTTCAGGACCCAGAAGCAATAGAAACTGCAGTTTCCAGGTTATCTGACCATGACCTGATTTTGATCCAGGTGCTCGACCCAACGGAAAAAGTGCTCCCTATCCAGGGTAACAGCAAGCTTATAGACCTTGAAACCGGAGAAGAAGTCAGGACATATGTTAGTGAAAAGTTTAAAGAACGCTACATTAAAAAGCTCGATGATCACAGCGCAAGAATTAAAAAAGCCTGTATGAAGACAGGGGCTGAATTCTATACTTTTACAACCGACACCCCTATTTTTGATGCTTTCTACTATACCATCAGGAGAAGGAGACGCTAAAAATGCCTTTTGAAAACCCCCTTGCTCTTATCGCTCTCCTGAGTGTAATCCCGCTTATTATTATTTACATGCTCCGTCCCAGACCGAAGGTACTTGCAATTCCTTCACTCATGTTTGTCCTTAAACTTGAGAGGGAAAGAAAACGGGTTTATGCTTCACTTACCAAAATCGTGCAGGACCCACTTTTTCTTATCCAGCTCCTGATGCTTATTCTTCTTTCCATTGGCGCAGCAGGGTATTACTATACTTCACAGGAACCTCTAAGTGGAGAGCATACAGTGCTCGTCCTTGATACCTCTGCAAGTATGCAGGTTGATTCTCGCTTTGATGATGCTGTTAAGATTGCTGATGGTTATGTGAGCAAGAAAAACAGCATAATCCTGGCTTCGGATACACCTCTTCTTGCTCTTGATGGAGGCGACGCGTCCTCTGCAAAGGGTATTTTCAGTAAAGTTCAGCCAGGGGCAGGCACTGCCGACCTGTCTGCGGCCATAACTACAGGTATGCGTCTTTTATCAAAGGAAGGAGGAGGAAGAATCATCGTTATTTCGGATTTCACTAATTCGAAAGGAGACGATCCTGTTAGTTCCAAAAATCTGGCTGAGTCTTATGGGATTTCAGTCAATTTCGTAAAAGTCGGAAAGCCTGCCGATAATATAGGGATCATCAACGGATGGATCCAATCCACGGACGGAAAATACGGCTACACAGGTGTAATTAAAAACTACAAAGATCAAGACGAAAATGTTAAAATCGAGACTGGAACAGGGACTTCCGGAAACTCAACGTCGTTTTCCCTTGACGTTCCCGCAGGTGGGACAAACCAGTTCACGCTTGAAAACCTTGGGCCAGGGATCACAACAGTTCAGCTTAATGTGAAGGATAGTTTGTCTGTTGACAATAAAGCTTACATTTCCATTCCAGATACTTCAGAGCAGCGTATACTCTATGTCACTGACGATGGGAAACTGCCTTCGAGAACTGCCCTTTCCCTGCTCCCGAACAGCAATATCAGTGTCGTAAAAGCCGTGCCTTCTTCCCTTGACAATTACACGCTTGTAGTGCTTGCGCAGAAAGAAACTCCAATTGCTAGCGATTCAGTAGCGACAATTGAAAATTATGTCAGAAACGGCGGTAATGCAGTTTTCATTGCAAGCGGCGCTTTAGCTCCCGAGAAAACTGAGGTTGGCCTGATAAAGATCCTGCCTGTAAAGCCTACCGGAATTGAGAATGAAACAAACGGAAACGATCTTGGAGTTAAGGAAGTTCAGCAAAGCAGTATTACAACGGACATTAGAAGTGATGAGATCTCAGTCCACACATATCTGAACGCAACTGAAAGGACTGGTTCGACAACTCTGGTAGCTCTAGAAAATGGAGTTCCTCTCTTGAGTTACTGGCAGGTAGGTAAAGGGACTGTTTTCTATATGGGCCTGGATGACGAGCTCGGAGACGATGCCTGGAGCAATTTCCATAACTTGCCTGAGTATCCTGTGTTCTGGATAAAACTTGTTGAATGGCTCGGAGGGACAGGTGATATTTCTGAATATAACCTGAATGCAGGTACTTTGACGTCTCTTTCGAAGACCGAGGAAATCAAGACTCCATCTAAAACTTTCACTTCGAACCGTATCCTCTTTGATGAATCGGGAATTTACGAAATTTCAGGAAAGAAGATTGCAGTCAACCTTTATAATGACAAGGAATCAAACACAACAGTTGATGCATCTGATGTTATTCAGCGGGCGGTTGCGGAAGATAAGTCCACACTTGTAAGGGCTGATACTTATACTGTCAAAAATGACATTACTGATTACCTGATAGGAGTTATGTTCCTTCTCATACTAGCTGAAATTATAATCGTGCGCCGGCGGGGTGAACTATGAACATATCCCTTGAACACCCGGAAATGCTTTTACTCATCATTCCTGTGACAGTTGCCGGGTTTTATCTCCTGCGGAAGACAAAAACGAAGATTGTGGAATGGAGGATGCTTGTAGCTTTCCTCCTTATACTCGCTCTGGCTGCTCCATTTACAACGGTTACGCAGACTGCTAATGAAGAAAATCCTTCACTTATACTAATTCAGGATAAGACCTCAAGTATGGAGCTTTTTTCTAATGAAACAGGTACCGACCTGTATAAAGCTCTTGCAGCTGATACCTCTACGACCTTAGTCCAGCTTACAGGCGATAAAACAAATCTTGGAGATGCTGTGACTCAGTATTCTGGCACTGGTAATCAGATTATTCTTATTACTGATGGAAACAATAACTCAGGGAAGAGCCTTGTTGATGCTCTCGGGTTTGCCAAAGAAACCAATACTTCAGTCTACCTTGTCGAGCCTGAACTCAAGACAAATGACCTTAGTGTCGAAATTCTTGGGGACAAAAGTGTAGTTGTGGATAACCCAAACGAATTTGAAATAGTTGTCCGTCAGGCTTCAAATCAAAGTGTTAGCTATTCCTATGAAGCATACGTAGATGGGGAACTTTCCCAGAGCGGCGATATAACTCAAAACGCAACGCAGTATAGTATTACCCCCAATCTCAGGCAAACTTTTAGCACTCTTGGTGCTCACAATATCAGTGTAAAGATTACTCCTTCCGGAGAAGATCTGAACAGTATTAACAATGAATTTTATAAATCCGTGTATGTAATTCCCAAACCAAAGCTCACTCTTGTTACCGGTGAGCCAAATTCACCCCTCGCTCAAATCCTTAATAAACTTTACAATACTTCTGTTTTCACTACTTATCCTGGAGCAAGTGCTCTGAATAGTAGCAAAGCTCTGGTACTTGATAACCAGTTCGCCGATAATCTTACGGAGACTCAGGTAAAAGAAATTAGGAAGTATGTTACTAATGGGGGTGGACTGGTAGTTGTAGGAGGAGAAAGAGCATATAATTACGGCAATTATCTTAATTCTTCGTTTGAAAAAATCCTACCTGTGCTTTCAAAGCCTTCCGAATATAAGGGAGGACGAAACCTTGTCCTGATCCTTGACGTTTCTCCCAGTACTGCGGCCCACAAAACCCAGGGAGACATCCTGGGAAATGCCATATATATTCTTCAGAACGAAAATCTCAAAGATGCAAATGCCGAAGTTATCGCATTCGGAAGCAAAGGATATGATGTTTCCGGAGGTTTTGTTTTCCTTGGACTTGCGCAGAACCAGGCAACTCTTAAAGACAAAATTGAGCGGCTGACTCCTGACGAGGAGAGCAAGACCTCCTTAGACGCAGGACTCAACATTTCAAAGGAAATGCTTACAGGCAAGGAAGGTGAACTTGATGCTATTATTATTTCAGACGGAGCAATCGAGGATTCCTACGAGCCAGGCCTTCAGGCTGCAAAAGAACTGCAGAAACTCGGTGTAAACCTGTATTTTATCCATGTCCGTTCGGTAGCTCCTTCTCAGACTGACAAATCCAGAAATTATTATGCTGAGATGTTTATGAAGGAACTCGGGCTTGAAAAGAACTATTTCCACATTAATATGAGTGAAAGGGCAAATATAGTCTTTGAGTCAACCAATAAGTCTCAGGAAGAAGAGAAAGAAGATACAGAGAAAGAAGAAAATGTAACGTCCGATTATTCTCTCTATGCTTATTCTCCAAATAGCTTCATTACGAAAGATGTGAACCTTACTTCCAATATCACGGGATATAACGATGTTACTCCAAAATCCGGGGCTGAACGCCTGGTCATAACTACTTCAAATGGAAAACCAGTACTTACCACATGGCGCTTCGGACTGGGAAGAGTTGCGGCTTTTACCACAGATAATGGACAAGGTGACGGTTCTCGCTGGGCGACTAATGTTTATAATGGGTCGAGTGCCAAACTAATTTCGAGCATGATCAATTGGGCAGTAGCGAACCCGAGAGCTGAAGAAGGGACTGTTGTGGACAGCCCGGATACCTGGCTCGGCACTCCCTCCAACCTCACGCTTAAAATGTACGATGAAGGAATACCGAAGCTAAAACTTGATGGTGATGCTCTGGACCTTGCTCTAACCGGAAGAAATACCTATGAGACAACTGTGAATCCGGATAGTATTGGGATTCATGATATCTCAGGCTACCCACTTGCGGTAAATTATCAGCTTGAGTATCGGGATGTAGGGCTCAATGAGGATATAGAGCCTCTTGTCCTTGCGACCGGAGGAAAAATTTACAATGAGAAAGAAGCAAGAGCCCTTCTACTGAAAGATGCGCGGCAGAATTCAGTGAAACAATCTGATGAGCAGGTAAGCCTGAAAGTGTATGTGCTCCTTGCTGCACTTGTGCTTTATCTGGGAGAAATCCTTGCCAGGCGCATAAGGGAAATGAGAAATCTCAAGAATGCGCAGGTTGAGATTGAAGCTGAAAAATAAGAATCTCTAAAGTGAAAATTCCTAAAGTAAGAATCCCAAAAGTAAAAATTCCTAAAGTAAGGGTCCTGAAAGTAAGGGTCCTGAAAACAAGGATCCTGAAAGTAAGGATTTCAAATGTAAGAATTCCGAAAGTAAGGATCCTGAATGTAAAAATTCCGAAAGTAAGAATTCCGAAAATAAAAATCCGGAGAATAAAATCCCTTAAGGGGTTCTTTTAACTTTGTGAGACTGAGAAACAGCGGAAAATTCCATCCTCGCTTTCATCGCAGATAGTAGGCAGTTCACACAACATCAATACAATCGATTTTACCGGAACCACACCACCTCATAATATATGCTCCGCCTTTATCTATATATATAAACGTATTTGAGTAACGCATTTTTCCATTTATATCTTCATCTGTTCCAACCCAGCATCCGCTATTAACAAATAACTTTTTCTTTTTCTGATCCTCTTTTTCAGAGCGCTCAAGGGCATAGTAACTTGCAAAGTGAGTGTGCCCAAACACAACGACATCTGCCTGGATAGTATCCTTCTTTCTCTTGTAATATTCATTGGTTATAACTTCTTCTGCGGTTTTATCCAGGGGATTTATATGCTCATATATAATTTCTTGTGTATGTGCAACAATACCGGGAATGGAGCTAAATGCAAAAAAACCAGTAATTATAGCCCATATTGCAGTGACCCAGAAGCTGGATTGTAGAAACGCACCCCACATAAGATATTTTCCACCAAAAACCAGGCCTAAAAATATAACAAAATTTCTTTTCCAGTGTTTTTTAGTAAATGGGACATTATAAAGGACCTGAAACCAGTTTAATGGATTCCAAAGTTCACCGATGAGATGAGACACATATGCAAGAACTGCTTGCTCTTTGTCGAATTGATGACCATGAAGGAAGAAATAAGACCTGTTTCCTATATTGAAACCATGGGCAATGCCATTTTTATCCTTTTTAGGATAGTGACTATCATAAATATCAAGTTCTGTTTCATTGAACAGGTGTTCCCAGTTAATCTTTCCTTCCAGTTCACCCAGAGAATAGTCGTGATTCCCAACCACGTATATTTTATCACAACTGACACTTGTGAGTAAGGAGAGAGGTCTCATAGAATCTTTAATTACGTTGGCTCGATCACCATCTTTAGGACCCCACAATTCCACAATATCTCCCAGCAGAATTATTTTGCAAGGTTTTTTAATTTTGACTTCTTTATTCTTACATTTTACAATCTGATCAGTATTTTCTTGACTGCTTAAACTATTTATCCACTCAAGAAAACAACAAAACTCATTTTGATTACATTGTTCACTACCCAAATGCACATCTGAGACAACTATGTAAGCTGACTCCGTCTCAGGACTCATAAGACACCACTTTTTCCATTATTCCAGAAATTTGATATTCAAATGAGCGTATTTGGGTACCTAAATCTTCTTTTTTCCATATTGGTCCTTTCGTTTTCACCGAATCTTCTGCTGTTTTCACCGAATCTTCTGCTGTTTTCACCGGATCTTCTGCTGTTGTTTTCGTCGGATCTTTTGCTTTCAGGGTATTGTTTATTGTACCAGTAATCATATTTGTAACCCTTGACGTGTATTCGTTGTTTTGTGGGTTGAAATAATTCTTTATTTAAAAATAACCGAATCAGAGAGAATAAACGTTGATTCAAAAGTGGGGAATCTTACGCAAATATTTTTAAGGAATTTATATGCACCTGACAAGGAATTCATATTCATAGGAGTCATGATAGTTCCGTGTTTTGGACATTATAAGGGTTCATCATATTGATTTCTCATCAGTCCAGATAATCATCCCTAAATATTTAATATATATTTATTATGAGTAAAATAGTCCACTATTTTAGGTCGGATCAGTGATCTATTAATTGAATTAAATAAGAAGAGTAGATTTGTCTTTTTTCTTGTTTAGTATTCCTCTTTTTGTTTGTGTTTTTCTGTGTAACTTCTACGATCTTTAGTTATAATCTATTTAAGAATCTTTTTAATTAAAAATACTATAAATTTATGTAATTTATAACTATTTATATTCAAAAATATTAATATTTAAACAATTTATATTATATTTTGTTTTCATCTAAAATTAATGATTTATATATTGTGGACTGATATAGCAGTTATTTCAGTTGAATACCCCGCTAGCTTGCTGCAGGGATGGAAAACTTTCCCGAAAACAGTTAATGATAATATAATTTATCAAGTCCATTTTTTGGAGCTTTGGTGTGAACATAATCCGTTGCTTGCAGCGGTGATGACAGTGCAACTTTGATTATAAATATGCCAGAAAATCCAGGGTTATCTGTCCGAAAAAACCTGCGAAAACCGGCACTATAAGGTTATCATCAATTTTATTGACTGCAGTTTCCGTAAGGGTTGCAAGAAAAGCCATAACTAGAGAAACAATGGGATTTCCGAGAATAAGCAGCCCAATGAGGAAATCAATAAGAAATTCCGAAGCTGAGCCTTCAATCGATTTGTCATTTTTAAATATTCTTTGAAAAACTCTCCTCTTTCCATAGAATTTTCCAATAAGAGCTGCAGCCAGGTCCCCGAAGGTGGCCATAAGAATTGCAGCGTACGCGATCTCTCGACTGAACAGGGATATTACTGAAATTGCCCCGAGCGCAAAGAAGATATGTCCTCCGAAGCGGTCAGCTTCACTTTTTCTGTACATAATATGGAAAAAAGGTATTCGAATTCCATGCTCAACCCGGAAGTAGTCAAGAATGAGAACAGTTACAAGAAATAGCATGAGCACCCATAGGATGGCTTCTTTTCCGTAAAGTTCGTAGATAAGCACGATCAGGATTGAAACCAGATGCACACTTTTTCTCAGGATTTCAAAGATAAATTCTCTGGACGACATGGCAAAAAGACTTGTCAGGATCTAGTATAAAGTTATATCTGTTTCAGCAGTATCTCCGAATCACTGCTCTAATTTTTCCAGAAACTCCTAATTTAGCCAAATTATTTATCCTTTTTGTATATACATATTATATACTATGAAGCAAGTTGAGTTGGAACTCCAAAACCATCTTGAAATTGATAACATTGAAGGATTCCTAATTCGTAAAGTAACCAAATTCGGGAACGGTGCAAAGG
>NZ_WJBJ01000043.1:0-2257 GCF_020804205.1 Methanosarcina sp. DH1
TCCAAGAACCCTGCGCATAAATACAGTAAAGCCGGAAAATATACTGTAAGCTTAACAGTAAAGAATGCTAAAGGCAGTAGCACTAAAACTATTTCCGGATATATTAAAGTCCAGTAAATAATGAATTCCTAAATTAAAAACAGTAAAAAAGTAAAGGCTAAAGGATAGTGAGAGTTAGCGGGCAAGTCTGAATAAAAAAGCAAAAGTACTCTTTAAAATCAGACTCGAGAATTACTTTTTTTACAATTTTCAGTAACTGACTCTCATAATCCAGTTTATTAATTTATTTTTATCTTATTATGATTTTTAAAACCCTCCGTCATTTCTTTGCGCCAATGCAGCCAGACATTTCTTTGCAGACTTGCCTCTCTTCTATCCTTATTCCTTGACAAAATTTTTATAAAATTTTATTGACAATTGATTATTTTTTAAAAAATCGTCATTTAAATGAAAAAGTTTAAGAATGTAAACAAAGCAAAAATAGTAACATTTTTTATATGAGGGAGAATCCCAAAACTTGATGTAAGTTAGGTATTGCTGCTGATATTACAACCTCAAAGTATGATTTTTACACTGCTTAAATTTGGTAATTAATATTTAATTAAGTTTATTGAAGTGTTAATTGTTAGGGACTTTGGTCATACAACTTATATTGATGGTCAAAAGTTGTAAAGTTTGGAATTCAGTCGTGTGCAAAATTAAAGATTGAAGTCAAAAATCCAAAACCTCGATTAATTATTTACAAGAGATCTAAAAAAGTAATTTCGAGTTTTGGGGCTAATTATGAAAACATATAAGAGAAAAGGAGTAGGACAATGAAAATTAACAAAAAATTACAGTCAGTAGCCTTAGAATCAATAATTATGATTTTATTTTTAGTTCTAGTTTCATCTACGGCATCAGCACAAACTGAACCAGATCATCATAACATTACTCTACCAGAAATCACAAGTGAAACAGGGAATACACCAGATGACCAGGTTCTGTCCGAGGATGTAGCTACAGAAGGAAATGCGACGGCTAGAGAATCTATACAAGCTGCAGCACCAAATATCCCTAAGACCAGGATTACTACTCATGAAACGGCAGCCAATCCAGATATCTACGGTGACAAGATAGTGTGGCAGGATAACCGCAATGGAAACTGGGACATATACATATTTGATCTCTCAACTAAAAAAGAAATTCACACTACCAATACAACAGATCAGATAACTCCTGCTATTTATGGAAATCTGGTAGTTTGGGAGGATGGGCGCAACGGAGGTCATGACATTTATATGGAAGATCTCTCTACAAAAAAACAAACGCGGGTTACAAAAAGCAGTCAAGCATATGATCCTGCAATTTATGATAACAGGATAGTTTGGCAGGACAAACGTAATGGAATTTCGAATATCTACATGTATGATCTATCTACTAATAAAGAAATTCAGATCACTACCAGTGGAACAGCATACAAACCTGATATCTATGGAAACATAGTAGTGTGGAAGGACGAACGTGATGGAAACAACGATATCTTCATTTACGACCTTTCCACTCAAAAGGAAAATCAAGTTTCCACTAGTGGAACAGCAGATGATCCTAGGATCTATGGTAACAAAATAGTGTGGGATACCCGTTATGACTATCCCTCGTCAATATACGTATACGACCTCTCCACTCACAAGGAAACTCGAATTTCTGATGTGTTTTCATACAAGCCAGACATTTATGGTAACAGGATTGTGTATGAGAGTAACCGTAACGATGTAAGTGGAAACACGGATATTTACATGTATGATCTCTCGACTAATAAGGAAACCATGATAACCTTCGAGGACTTGGAAGATCCTGAAAACAATCCGTATCAGGTAGATCCAGCTATATATGGTGATAGGATTGTGTATACAAAAAAATGGTATCCGCAGGGCGACATCTACATGGCTACTCTTGGTTCAGACCTCCCTGTAGCTGCTTTTTCTGCATCCCCAACTTCAGGAAACCTTCCACTGAAGGTACAGTTTACTGACAAGAGCACAGGGTCACCAACTGCATGGAAATGGAGCTTTGGAGATGGAAAAACTTCAACATCCAGGAATCCTGCATACACGTACACTAAAGCCGGAAAATACACTGTCAGCTTAACAGTAAAGAATGCAGCTGGAACAAACACAAAAACAATAAAGGATTATATAACCGTAAAAACAGCTCCTGTAAAACCTGTTGCTGCATTYTCTGCATCCCCAACTTCAGGATATGCACCACTGAAAGT
>NZ_WJBJ01000047.1:0-911 GCF_020804205.1 Methanosarcina sp. DH1
GTCCATGACCTCATCGTAGTTTTCCTTGACAGCTTTTGCAAGACCGATTCTCATATCGAATACGTCAATGGTAACCTGGTTCCTGTTGGGCATTACGGCGTCAGGGAAGAATGGAAGGGCTTTTTCGCCACCAACCAACACTCTCTTTCCACGGCTTCCACCATCTGCAGAGGTGTTACCTATTGGGACTTCCTGAATAGGGGTTGCCCATTCTGCAAAGTTTTCAAAACTGAATTTGGCAGGAATGAGATCCTTAAACTTAGGAGCTGCCAGAGCAGGGGAAATAGCAGGGGCAGCAGGGGCACCAGCCGCAGGGGCACCAATGCCTACAGGGACGCCGAATATGCCAGCAAGTCTTGCGAAGTGCTGTGCAAGTACTGCATTTTCCTGTCCGAGGATAGCAGCAAGCATCGGGTCAAAGCCGCCTCCAAGTCCATCGAGTTCAATCTCAATGTCCCCTTCTATAGTTACACCTTCAAGGGAGAGTATATCTACATCCTTGAACATGTCTGTCATTTCTGATAACTTAGCTTTCTTTGCCATGTAAACCTCACCTTTTCCGTAAGTTTTCCGTTTTGATGAGTGACTGTATAAATGAATATAATACAGATTTTACTTCCAGATTCTTCCCATATATGGAAAGAAAAATTGAGGCAGAAGTAAACTCTGCCACATATTTCACATGATTTTGAATATCATTTCAAGCCCTTACAAAGGGCAAAGGGGTCCATATCTTATTTCCGGAACGGTTTTCTGCAATATTACAAATTCAAAAGAAAACCGGGATTAGAATCCCAGTTTTTTCACAATACTTTCGATTTCTATTGCAGCAATTGAGTCGTCCGAAATTTCGAAGAGCGGTATGCCTTTTATATCCATTTCCTCGATTTTAGGGTCGAGTGGAATCATAC
>NZ_WJBJ01000044.1:0-2132 GCF_020804205.1 Methanosarcina sp. DH1
CCTGGATTTGAAGCGCTCTATGTAGTGGCTTGCCTTGTTATGGCATTCCTGCATAGAAGAAAATAAAAGAACGACTAAATAAAGAGAAATAAGGATCAAAATTCTTCTTTTTGCTCTTTCTTATTTCTCCATTTTCTTTTTGTTTTTTATTTTCCTTTTTTTCTCCAGTTTACTTACAAATATTGTTTACTGAATCAATATATTTATATTGATTGTGCCTATTTTTTAACTTATTAAAAAAGTTTATTAGACTTTGACATTTATATTGGGGAATGAAAATGAGAAAATTAATCATCCTGCTAATGGTCATGCTAATTTTTGCGTTAGTCTCGGGAATTGCGGCGGCTAAGGAGATCTCCGTTAATTCAACGGATTCAATACAGACCGCAGTGAATAATGCGGCTTCAGGCGATGTGATAATCGTCAAACCCGGGACATATAATGAGAACATCAAAGTAACCACACAAAGTCTGGTAATAAGATCAGAATCCGGGAAGCCTGAAAATACAATAATTAAAGCTGTCCCAAATACAAGTGTATTCAACGTTGCAGCAATTAATACGACAATTAGCGGGTTCAGGATTGAATCCGGAGAAACAGGAATCTATCTGGTTAGATGCAGTGACTGCACAATTATTAACAATGAGCTTTCGGACAATAAGCATGGAATATCTCTCAGTAGTTCGAACAACAACAATATCTCGGAAAATCAAGTAAACTCAAATAAAATGTATGGGATTCAGCTCGTGAATTCTGAAGGAAATAAGCTCTTAAACAACAATGTAAATTTGAATGAAAGAGGGATTAATCATATAAACTCGAACAAAAGCACAATTTCAGGTAATAATGTATCGAATAATGTCGAATTTGGAATGTGGATTTCATATTCTAACGATAACGAAATCTCCGGGAACACAGCTAATGAAACCAGCAGGGGCATCTTTCTGGATTCTTCCGGTGATAACACCGTTTCTGGAAACATTGTTGCTTTTAATAACGTATCTGGCTTTTATGAGTGTCCGGCCTGCCACAGAAATCTTGTTTTCAACAATTATGTGAATAACGTCCTTAATGCAGATATCAACACAAGAGACACTACGTGGAACATAGAAATGACTTCTGGCAGAAATATTGTCGGCGGAAAGTACATAGGAGGTAATTTCTGGGCAAAGCCTGACGGTACCGGATTTTCGCAGACTGCAACCGATGCCGATGAAGACGGAATTGCCGATTCCTCATATATTGACAGCAAAAATTACGTTACAGATTACCTGCCTCTGGTACCTGTTTCCAACCCACAGCAGCCAGTCTTGCCGGTTGCAAATTTCAGCACCAGTGTAACCAGCGGTTATGCGCCTCTTACGGTTCAGTTTACGGACCTTTCAGAAAATGCAGTCTCAAGAAACTGGGACATTAACAATGATGGAACCGTAGACAACACCAGTAAAAGCTTTGCCTATGTATACCAGAATCCCGGAAATTATACTGCTAAACTTACAGTAAGCAACGAGAACGGCACAGACTCAAAAACTCGGGATATAATTGTCAGCAAGTTTATAATTTATCCTGTTGCAGACTTCAGTGCCAATGTAACGAGCGGCTATGCTCCCCTTTCAGTCCTGTTCACTGACAAATCACAAAATGCAACCTCAAGGAACTGGGACTTTGGAGACGGATCAAACTCAACCGAGCAGAATCCGATTCACACTTATTCCACAGGAACTTATACTGTTAGCTTAACTGCGATAAATGAAAACGGCACTTCCTCCGCAAAAACTGCCACAATAACTGTTACTACAGAGGAAAGCAGCTCAAGCGGTGGAGGCAGCCATCATAGCAGTGGTGGAGGCGGTGGCGGTGCAGGCGGTTCCCCTGAACCTCAAACTAATGTCCAGGTAAAAGAACTTTCCCAGGCGCGAGTTACAAACGGAAAGCCTGTATTGTTTGATTTCACAAAGAACGCAACCTGTGTTGCGTATGTGAGCTTTGATGCAAAGAAGACCGCAGGCAAGATCACAACCATTGCCGAGCAGCTCAAAGTAAAATCGACTCTGGTTTCAGTCCTGAATTCGGGAGAAGTCTATAAGTATTTCAACCTCTGGGTTGGAAACAGCGGGTTTGCAACAGAAAAG
>NZ_WJBJ01000051.1:0-550 GCF_020804205.1 Methanosarcina sp. DH1
CAGAAGAGCCGCTACCGCTGTTTTACCAGTCCCACCTTTTCCCGTTATTGCAATTACTTTTGTCACAGAATACCCCATTGGATTGTTTTTCGTCTTAGGCGATTACTTAGTCACCCAACTACGTTTAGTCCTTCTTCTCGCTGATGACCATTCTTTCAATGGAGATCTTTGCCTTCTTGAAGGTGATCTTAATTCCACCAGCCTTACCAGCAGGCATCATTGGCATTGAAGCCATTGCAGGCATCTGGAAACCGGCTGCAGGCATCATCATTGGAGCAGCTGCAACAGCTACTTCCTCTTCTTCTTCCTCTTCTTCCTCTTCCTCTTCTTCCTCTTCAGCAGCTGCCCAGCTAGCAACGACCGGGTGGTTCTTCTCCTGCAGGAAAGCCTTCAAGGAATCAATGTCAGTTGCATCGTTCTCAGTTGCGATCTTATCTTTGATGTCTTCTGGAATGGTGTCTGCAATCTTTTCCTTGAGCATGGATGGGAGCCAGACAACTCTGTTCCAGCCACCATCAGCCTGGATGAACTTGGGGGAATAGAAGTAGGY
>NZ_WJBJ01000049.1:0-676 GCF_020804205.1 Methanosarcina sp. DH1
CTGTGACCCGGCCATAATCCCAAATTACGCACCGAATATATAAATCCCATTTTCACCAGCATTGGAAGGAAATATTATAAGAAATTAGTTTATTTTCAAGCAGTTTCAAATCGTCTTAGCCAGTATCGTAAAATCGTTTTTTCAAGGAAATTTTTTCCTATATAATATCTATAGGGAATTTTGAGGGTAAAAATTTGTTTTTTAGTTGTTAGTAGGCTTTTTCCGTAACTGTTTGAAAACAAATCAATTTCTTATAAAAATGCCTGTTGATACCGCTAAAATATGTGGTTTATATAGTAGTTATTAAAAAACATTATCTGTGACCGCCGAATAATGCCCGAGGGCGAAGGTAGTCACATGAAAATCGTGATGGGTATAAACCTCTTCAATTATTTGTATATTTAAATTTCTAAGGTTAGAGTAATAAAGAAAAATTAGATAAAACGATCATTAAAATAATCTTTAGAACGACAGAACTACCATGTAGTCTAGTGTCATGGCGATTTAATTATTGAGCGTAAATAAAAGAAGTACCTGAGATTCGAGTAATAAGCAAGCGCGAAAAAGGAGACTTCGTGGCAACTATTGGAAAACTTATAGGTGAAATCTGCACAAGCGTCGGCAGCCCTGAAAACCAGCGAAACCGTGTAAAAGTTACAGGTCCTGTTATGTTCCT
>NZ_WJBJ01000023.1:0-152114 GCF_020804205.1 Methanosarcina sp. DH1
TTGATCTTGACAATATTATTGCATCATATAATAGAAGATGGAGATTTGAGACGGGTTTTAGAATTCAGGATGAGGCACGTATCAAATCCAAATCAACAGATGTAAWTGTTCGATTTTTCTACTTCGCTTATGAACAGGTATTGCAACTGCTATGGATTATCCTGTATAAAGAAGAGGAGAGTTTCAAGGTATTCATGATAGACATGTATGAAGAATGCTTGAAAAGGTACAAAAATGTGTAAATAAGCGGCCACCTCCATTGAACCAGTGACGTGGAGGTGTAGGTCAATGGAGCAGCAGGGAGCTATTGATAGTGACCCCGCAACAAAATATGGGAACAATTCTACTTTTGTCATTAATATTAGCTTGTCGTATGCAAAAGCCAGATATTATTCGGAGATACTGGTTTATATGAAATCAATACCATGTTCCAGCGCATAACATATAAAATATTTAGCAAGCATTCTGGAAATTGACGCAATTTGTCAAGATTCTTCACTTAACTGAAGATGCATGAAGGAGTATTAACAATGCAGAAAAAATATCTTCTGTGGGACTTTGATAATACATTGGCTTATCGGGATGGAATGTGGGGACAAACTATATACGACCTATTACAGGAACATGGATACGGCAGCATTAAACTTGAGGATATTCGTCCACTTCTTACCAGAGGATTTCCCTGGCACACTCCGGAAATATCTCACGAAGAGTTTTTAGGAGGAGTCCAGTGGTGGGATTATATGACACTGCACTTTTCTAAAATAATACATGAAATTGGGGTCAATGAGACATTATCAGCTGAAATTGCAGGTCAAATAAAAATGAAATATTTAGATATTGAAAAATGGCATCTTTATGATGATACAATTCCCTGTTTAGAAAGGGCAGTAAGTAAAGGTTATGAAAATATAATCGTTTCAAACCATGTACCTGAATTATCCATTCTGGTCAGAGATTTAGGAATAAGTGATTATTTCTTTCAAGTATATTCGTCAGCACAGATAGGGTATGAAAAGCCAAATATCCAGATATACAGGAGAGTGCTTGAAAAACTCGAAGATACCAGTGAAGTAACAATGATCGGCGACAGTTATATTGCAGATGTCGAAGGGGCAATAAACGCGGGAATTAAAGCAATACTGGTAAGAAAAGAGAACATTCATAACTATCAAAACTACTGTAAAAGTTTAGATGAGATCGATGCTATCTTACTATAGGGGAATGCAAAACCTTAAACAAACGTCTGAATATCATTCTTTTAACAGTAGTGTTTTACACTGGTAATACACCGCAACGGTGCGCTCTTACTTCTTCCAATAGTTTTCGTTTTTGGAGTTTTTAGCTTCCCAGGGAGTCATCCGGAATCTGGATCCACACTTGATGTAAAAAATCAAACATATTTAGCGTTGTGACTGAAATCAGCGTTGGAAATCTTGATACAGTTCCTGTCGGAAATTATACACGTACTGCACTGACTGAGGCAGGTTTTTGGAGTCAGCTCGGAAATAAGATGGTATTTGCTGAAGACGTCAAACAAGTACTCACATACGTGGAAAGGGAGAAGTTGATTCAGGGTTTGTATACATAACAGATGCGAAAACTGCAGAACCAGGAACTATTAAAATCGTTAGAAACGTGCCTGTTAGTATTCCTGTTAAGTGTCCTATAGCTGTGATTTCTTCTTCCGAACATAAAGAAGAAGCTCAGAAGTTCCTTGATTTTGTGACCGGAAAAGAAGGACAGGATATACTGAAAAAGTATGGTTTTGTTTCTCAATCTTGATAAAAGATGAGACTTACTATTGGAATTAAGTAAGTAGAATGGTCAAGGAATTAAAGAAGTTAAGGAAGTAGAGAGATTAAGGAAGTAGAAAGGTTAAGGAATTAGAGAGATTAAGGAATTAGTGAGGTTAAGGAATTAGAGAAAGACCTGAGAATTAAAGAATTCTTAATTCCATTTCATAACATGTCTCTTTCGAGCCACAGATGTCTTTTATTTCTTTAATTATCTTAAAGCCCATTTTTTCATACAACCCTATGGCAGGAAAGTTTTCCGTATTTACATATAATAGAATAGAAGATATCCCATTTATCCTCATTTCTTTAATGCTTTCTTTTAATAAATTCTCTCCATGGTGCTTTCTTCTAAAATTCTTATCTATTGAAATTGAATAAATTACGGATTTTTTCTTAAAACCCTTTAGGGATAGAACAGGCTTCAAATAATATATGCAGTAACCCACAACCTGATCCTAGCTTTTTATGACATAAAAGATCTTTTTCATTCTTTTCGAATATCGTTTAACACCATTTTGGTTTTTAGTTCCAAAACCTTCGGACTGAATTCTGATAATTTCAGGAAGCATGGAATCCTCTACGGATACAACATTTTCTTTCTCTATCTGTATCCATTTTCTAATAAACAGATTAGTTATTACATCCTTCACCAATCTCTCGAAACTCGTTGCATATACATTTAATGTAACCTGAATTTTTGTTAGACCCATAAAGATCACTTTTAAGCGAGCATAACGATTTGCTAGCTTACCCCTTAATAATTCCTTATATTCTGTCCGATGAATTGAGTTTTTCCGCTTCTGAACAAATATACGAGTGGTTTCCGATTCCATGTCTTCAGGAATACTCACAGCTTTTGAAGTGGAATTTAAGATCTGAAGTTTGAATAAGTAAATTTTAAACTATTTTCCATGATCAGAAAGCTTTAATTCCCATTTTATATTCACTTTTTATATTCACTTTTCATGCGTCTTCTGTGAAGTGGAAATCGTGACAAACTGCGTCCATTTCCATAATGTTTGCTAAATATTTTATTAAGTTATGGGCTGGAACAGGGTTGTCGATTTCATGTAAACAAGCCAAATTGAAAGCTGGTTTCTGATGTAAAATCAATGCTTCCTGGCAAGAAAATTCCTTAACCGATGACCAATGATTCATTTTTCAATCTTCTCTTCTGGAACAGTTGTTAACCTGGAGTGCTTGACTCCCTTCAAACTTAATATTTTTTCAGTCAGTTCTATTATTTTCTCCCCTTCTCCCTGAAGAATTATTACCTCAAAACACAAATTTGGCTCAATATGGAAGTGCACTGAGGAATTTATCAGACCCAGGTACTCGTGCTGAATGCTTGCCAGGGTGCTCGATACCCCTTTTTTTGAGCAATCATATACTATAGAAATCGTTGCAGCTCTTTTGCCCTTGATCTGCTGCATCCAGTCATAGTGCTGGTTATATGTCCTGATGGCATCCCTTATTCCCTCGGATCGAGAGGAATACCCTCTCTTCATAAGAGTTTCATCAAATTTATCCAGAAGTTCCCCTGGCATGGAAACCCCTATTCTCATAAGCTTCCTTTCCATATACCCCTCCCGAAAACAAAAGTTTTCTGTTAAGTACCTATTCCACACATCTGGTGGTAAAACTCAACAGGACACCTAGCGGAAAAAACTAATAGTAGACCCCAAATTCTCCACTGTGATTTCCCAGAATTATACTCTAATATTTGATTGTAATTTCGTTGCATAAATAGTAATCGAAAGACATATGAAATATGAGAAAGTCCTTAAACTTAGAAATCACCGACTCTCAGACTCTCAAAGTGTCGGGATAGAAATTTTTCCTGCCGGAACCTCTGTTTTTGTTCAGGTTGTTTGCAGGAATGCACTCTTTCTACAAAAGCTGGTGCTCACCATAAGCATTAAAATAAAATAGTTTTACCTGCTTATTTTCAAGCCAGTTGTCTGCTAAATGTAAGTTTCAAGGTCGAATGATATTGATTCTGGTAAATCTTTCATAAAACTACAATTTTTTGTAAGTATCCGTAAAATCGACAGTAACCCTGTGGATTCCCAAAAAGCTTATTAAAGGCAGAGTTCTATAGCGTGAAACACATTTACGCTGAATTGGCTGACAATGAATAATTTTCTTGCTTATCAATTTAGTTTATTTAATAAAAAGAGTTGAAAATTATGGCAATCCAGAAAGGCGATTTTATAAAGTTGAACTACACAGGTAAGTTCGAAGACGGCAGAATTTTCGATACAACAGACGAAGAACTAGCAAAAAAGGAGGATATCTTTAATCCGCGCGGGCTTTACGGCGGAGACGTTGTTATTGTCGGGGCAAATCATACTATTGAGGGACTTGATGAAGATCTCGAGGGAAAGGAAGTCAGCTACAACGGAAGCGTTGTAATCCCTCCGGAAAAGGCTTTTGGCCTGAGTAATCCCAAGCTTGTAGAAACGATGTCTATCACGAAACTGAAAGACCGAAATGTTCATCCTGGTCTTCCTGTTGAGGTCGATGGCAGAAGAGGAGTTGTCAGCAGGGTTATAGGCCGCAGGGTCACTGTAGACTTTAATGGTCCTCTTGCAGGCAAGACCGTTACCTATGAGTATACCATTGAAAATGTTCTTGAGACTGAAGTTGAGAAAATTCAGGGTCTTCTTGCCCTCTATACCGGCCTCAGGGATCTGGAAATCGAGGCTGTTGACGGTGTTGCAAAGATTTATACTCCCACAGGTCTGACCTTCAACCAGCGCTGGCTCATGGCAAAGGATAGGGTTGCATCCGAACTTTTCAAGTATGCTGGTCTTAAGGAAGTCCAGTTCATTGAAAAGATTACAGCAGAACCCGAAACTCAGATACCAGCCGAGCCCGAAGCTGAAGCAGAGGCTGAACCCGAGTCTGAGTCTAAACCAGAAACCGAGGAATCCTCAGAACCGGAAGTCTGATCTCAGCTTTTAATTGTTCAGAGAGGCGAAGAGCACTTTCTCTTCGCAAATTTTATATACCATAATCGGGTTTGTTGTATACGCTTTCCGGAATCAAATGCTAATCTGTATATTTCCCTTTGCGGGAAGCTGTAAGAATGATTCTTTCAACCTGCTGAGGTAGCCCAGCGGACTACGGCGCCGGTCTTGAAAACCGGTAGCGCTTTGCGCTACGGGAGTTCGAATCTCCCCCTCAGCGTTAATTTACTGGGAATATTTTGAAAAAGAAATCTGTTTTTTATTTGTGTAACTTGATTAAATTCTGTTATGGAGTCGCGGCACTTTTAGGTGATTTTATGGCCTCTTTGGCTCGGCTACGGCTTAAATAACAAAAGCAGAGAACAAAACCATTGGTATATACTAAAAAGTGTAACTCTAAGACTATGAGTTCATTCAAAAACCTATAGTTGTTTCTCTAAACGTACATGATATTCTTCGAATAACAGGCACAAAGGTATGAAAGTACTTTTCACTACTTTTCACCCACACTTTTTTGATTATTGATCCTGTCATTACCTTGAGTATTAAGGTTGCCCTAACTATGGTTTTTCAAACCATTGCTAAACTGAGCAGTGAATTGCCATAGAAGGCTTAAATTTGATAAGGAGCAGAAAATCAAAGGAACATCATTTTGACACAACCTGATAAGTTAGTTTTCGGATCAGTTTAATTAAACTAAATAAATACTTAAGTAGAGTTAGAGTAATCCTATTATCGGGATGTGACTACATGGATAAATTCGTCAAAGATAAAATAAATCAAAGTATAAACGATAGAAAGCAACAACATTCTCAATTTTTAGAAAATTGTAGTACTTATAACTCTTTTCTTGAATTAGAAAAGAAAGCATTTGAAGCTGGTTGCCTTTCACGGAAACATAAGGAACTAATGGCTCTATCTATTTCTATTGTTACTAAATGTGAACCCTGTATTGAATGGCACGTTCAACAGGCTTGTTTAGCAGGTGCATCAGATAAAGAAATATATGAAACTATAGATGTGGCCATCGAGATGGGAGGAGGCCCCGCTGCTGCTTACTCACGATTTGCATTGAATGCATTGGCTTTTCACAAAGAAAAAAAATAGAGAACATAAATTTACTTAGCGATTAATTAAAATCTGTGGGACATGTTTTAAGAAAATTGGGAGTGATGCATAAGTCACAAGTTTTAAGATTTGCTGGGTGGAGCCTCCGCAAAAAAGGTATCAACATATTACTGTTTTTTATCCAGTATTCGTGTAATAATATTTAGCAGTTTAAACAGAATATAAAACACAAGCCAAATCATAAAAACGAGAACTAAAAGGTTCAAAATAAGATTCATGTGATCCACCATTTTACACATTTTTTCCAAAGATAAAAGTTTTTAAATATAAAATTAAACTTATTTTTTGAGCATAATACATGTTTTAGCATATAACTACTAATTTTTTAACATTTATAGTATATAAAGTTTTATTTAATTATTTTTTAAAATAATTAGATAATATGTGTGAAATGAATAAAATTCATGTGTTAATCTATAGAATAATACAAAAATAGAATATGTTAACGACCCTCTAGTCACGAGGCTAAATAATGTAATTGCCCTGAAGTACAATGAAGTTTTTTGTTGCAACAAGTACAGGCGTGACTATAGTTAAAAAGTGTAAAATTAAATAATGAGCTGATCCCAAAACGCAAAATTGCTTCTCTGAATATCGTATTCTGGATTATCAATAAGAGCTTCTAATCCTGAAAAATAATTCTGAAACTCTTATTGATGTGGGAATAATATTGGTTTTGGGATAAGCTCAATATATAAAATCTTTTAGGGTTTGATTAAAAGCTGTGGAAAATATTTAAGATAAATTTCAGATAATCTTCTTTTAATTCAGTTTGTAATGTGGTCATAGATGTCTAATATCTTCTTTCTGAGAATCTTCCCGGAATTCAGAGATCTAGGTCTGGGATAACCTGCATGCCTTAGCTAGGCCGTGAAGAAATACCGTCAGCAGTGCGGTGTAAATTTTTCATTTAGGAATGATAAAAATATAATATCAAGGGTTTTTGTTGCCAAAAATGATTATTTGGGAAAATAGAAATATAGATCAACTCCCAAACTAAAAATTTGAAGGTATATTTTTATTATTCCTTAGTTTCCCTTGGGGATTATGGGAGCCTAAACGATGGACCTGTTCGGTTGGACCGGACTCGGACGAGACAGAAATAAGGTAAGTTAACCTTCTTGATTCATCTCAGTATCTTCATTATAATTCAGCCCTCTTGAGCAAAGCGAAGCGTAACGAAAAGGGTTCTGTCCTCCCGAGATGAGACTCGGGCGACGAAACACGGGAATTGGAGATTTCAGTTCTGAATTTTGAAACTCCGATTTTTTCACAGGAATTTTTCTACCAGGCATTCACTTGCCAGAACTATTTGAATAGCCTCTAAAAGGAAAGTCTTTGTGAGTCGCTTTCTTATGAAAAAGATGCTTTTTTAAATATAATTCAAGAATCTGCAGGTGATACGAGATAACGACCAGGAGAGGTAGCGCTATGAAGATAAGGATTACATCATGCAGGAGTGGATTACTTATAAAGTGCGTCACTGAATTCCAGAGCGCCAGAAATGGCCTGTGGAACAAATAGATACAATATGAAGCTGTAGCGACATACGTAAACGCAGAACTAAGGGAGCTTGAAAATTCATTATTGATAAATTTCATTGCAAATCTGTATTCCAGAACACAGAATATTATAACGAATAAGTTAAGGAGCACAGAATCAATGATGAATTTTAAGATCATGTAACTCAGGCCCAGTGAAGTTGCCATATTTCCTAGCATCGACATCACTGTAGAAGACCCTATCGTGCCGCTGCCTGCAGATTCAATAGTAAATGTAGTCTTTGGGTCCAGGAGAAGGGTTGTTCTCGAGCCCAAAACGATAACCAGTACAAGCATAACAGGGAGGATCGCCAGCAATATCTGGACAAAAGGATTTTTCCTGTTAATCATCATTGACTTTTCAAATATGCTTTCTTTACAGGTAAGAATCCCAAAAACGAACATTGGGAAAAATGTATAAAAGCGGTACTCAATAATGTTAAAAGTTCTCGAGACTAACAAGCACCCGAGAAATATGAGAGAAGAATAAAGTAAGATCTGTTTTGAACTTTTTGAAAGCATAATAATAAGCGGGTAAATTGCGTAGAAAACAATAATCAAACCTACAAAGTATAATGTCAGCATTGGGGACGCATATGCAGGGGCAAGAAAGATTTGTAGTCCCAGTACATGCATGATTAGATTGTGAAAACTAAACACATGTGCGGCATTGGGAAATTCAAAACCTGAGTTTAGCCTTGGAGCAAATATAAAGAACACAAGTGTAAAAGCAGCAATCGCTGCCCAGTAAAGGGGAAAGATCCTCAGGAGCCGGTTTCTGTAGAAAGACAATACGTTCTGGAACGATTTTATTGAATGGTTGTTATAATATAACAAATATCCACTCATAAATATAAAAAGTCCCAGTCCCATATTTGCAACAAAAGGATCAACGGCATAAAGAGCTAACTTGAGATAAGTGAAAGATAAAAAGTTACTTAAGTGAGCCGGAATAATCATCGCTATTGCTAAAGCCCTCAAGAAATCAAATGCAATTATTTTGTTTTTCATAGTCTCAATTCCTATAAATGAAATTTCATGTAGATGTGAATTGACCTCTGTAGCACCCATTTACTGGCAAGCCAACTTACAAAAATAATTGTTATTTAATAATCATACTTGTATTAAAAATGTACCACTTCCCTTTCTATATAAATTCTACTATTTTTTTATTTACTTTTCGATATAATAAATACTCCGACGCTAATTTTTATATTTATTACTACAGGTAAAATTTGGGTCTTGCAGATATATTAAATCTTTCGTATCTTCTTCAAATTGAGTGGAAATCTCTCACCTTCAACTCACCAAGCTTTTTTCTTGGCAGTGTGCCAATTATTCTGTAAAATCACAAAACTCAAAAAGTTGCAGGGTCGAAAATTCCATATTGGCAGATCAATTATCGACAAATACGCAAAGACTTGACTTCAAATTTACAGCAAATTTGAGACACTGCCTAATAGATCTCTACTCCACCGAGTCCTTTTTAATGTATTTCTACTCCATTCCGTGACCTGGCTGCTCAAGAGTTCCTTTTCGGCTGCTTAAGAATTCCCTTTCTCTTCTATACAGGTTGAGCTTTGTGCAGATAACTACAGACACCCAGATTGTAGATGCAGGTATAAAAGCTTTCAAGAACTCGATGAGTGTCGGACCAAAATAGGCTGCAGTTTCGATATTCTCGAACCCGGTACTCAGAATAAAGCTTGAGATCCCGAACAGCAGAAACGCAATAAATATCCTCAAAACTCTCTGCTCGGTACTTCCCGCATCATCAGGGAGCCCTCTTCGTATAATCAACACATATGCCGCATTCGTGCCGAGGAAAAAACCCGCTGCTTCTGCACTTATCATAGATGAAGCTATAAGAACAAGAGGGATAACAAACAGAACGAAATATAAAATCAGGTTCTTGCGTCTGAGTGCAAGTTCAAAATTCTCTTTCTTGAAAAAATCATCTTTCAGGGAGCTTTTGAGAAATAAGGTAAAAGCAGTCAGGAAAAATAAACCTATAATAGCTCCTCCCAGAATATCTCCCAAGAAATGTCTTCCAAGGTACATTCTCGATAAAGCTACAAGCAATACCATAAAAGGAGCCATCATTTTGATTTTCCGGCTGTTGAAAATCGTGGAGCTTCCTCCCCAGAGTGCAGTCGTAATTGCAACATGCCCCGAAGGGAAACCAAAAGGCGACGGGGAAAGTGTTTCTTGAAGGCGGAAGGTTTCGAGAACTTCTTTATCGGGAAGTTGGAACACCCCATCAGGCCCACTCCCATTGAAAGGGGACGTGCTTTTCACTCCGTATTCAAGGTTCAGTACTCTATTATCTACATAATCCGGCCTCGGAAAGGCGATTACTGTTTTTATGATTTCGGTAATCAGTCCTGTCCAGATTAAAAGCTGGAACAGAAGAAAACCTTTCCGGAAACTAATCCCGAAAGTTACAATAATTACTATGGAAACTAAAAAAGCCGATGATCCCATTGAAGTTATCAAAATCATGAGGGATGTAAGCCAATCGTTTCCAAGGGATTGCAGGTAGAGTATAGGTTCAGTCTGGAACAAGGGATTTGACTCCTGATTAAATATTTGTCTGCAGATATACTCAGTTTCATCTAAAAAGTCCTGGTTAAACTGGATATCTGGAATAAGTAAAAAATTTAGATTTGTTTCGTATATTTGTTTCGTATATTTGTTTCATATATTTGTTTCGTATTATTGAGTTTATGACAATGTATTCTGGAGAACTATTTTAAATTTGTATTGTTTCATGCCTGTGTATAGCGGGTATTCTCTTCAGGATCGGATAATTGTGTTTAAGTTTTTTGCTGAGTAAAATTACTCTTGTTAGATTACTGTTTCATCTTTATGGACGTATGAATTTCCACTAGCAAGAGGAGCATTCAACCAAAATATTTGAAAATTGAGTCTGACGCTATTTTCACTTTCCAGCATTCTTTATTTGTTATCGTAGAACGTTTCTTTCCCGATATAGAGTTAAATAAAAAAATTAGGGTTGAATAATAAAAATAAAAAAGAAGAATAATAAATAGAGATGGAAGTAAAATAGAATCAGTAAAGTTCCTGACGGGCTTCTTTCCAGCTCTTTCCTGCACAGATCTTCTTTGCGATTTTTACTGCATCAAGTGGAGTTTTTCCATATATTGAGTTACTAAAAGTCTCAACGAAATTTCTGTCGATTGCAGCCCCGCCACAGGCTACGGGAACATCTTCAGAATAAAGGATTTCTGCAAGGTCTTTAAGACCACCTTTGGTTGTGCTCATGAGGGTTGTTCCGGTAACAAGGTCAGCATTTGTTGCCTTTACGGTTTTAACGGCTTCTTCTACCGTTACATCACTCCCCATATCAACTACCTCGAAACCATTTGCTCTGAGAATGGCAGCTACAATGTTCTTGCCTATATCATGCACATCTCCTTCAATAACAAGGGACACTACTTTCCCCCTGGAGGGGACTTCGCCTATCCTTTCCTGGCAAAGTTTCACTCCCCCTACAAGTGCTTCATTTGCCAGCAGGATTTCAGGTACGTAGCTCTCTCCTATGTCGTAAAGCTCACATACGGTCTGGATTCCTGGCATAAGGGCATTTAATACTAGGTCTGTAGGATCTCTTCCTGCTGCGAGCAGAGCAGTTGTGAGGTTTACTGTTTCGGCGCTGTCCCCCTCGATCACTGATTCTGCCACGGCTGCATATTTGGGATCTTTCGGCATGTTCTGTTTCTTTATCTGGTCGACAGCAGTTATTTCTTTACTTTTGTCTCCAATGTCAACCCCAAGGCCGATCATGATTCCTTCGTCAATGAGTTTTTTAAACCTGGAAGGTTCTTTCTCTTTCATCTCGAATATCTTCTGAACCGCAATGTCAATGTGCCTGATCATTCCTGCATCCCTCCCAGCACATTTTCTTTCATATTCCTACCGATACCGACTCCAATCTGCCTGACAAGATCTTCAACATCATCGCATTTCGGGATTGGGGTTTCTTTACAGGCTCTAACATACGCTCTGAGATTTTCGAGGGAGGTTCCATATGAGACCCCACATGAAGTCCCTACAATATCAGCTCCCTGCAAAATGCATTCCCTAGTTCTGTTATAAACCTGTTCGGGGGTACCGTTTGGCATCAGGTCTATGACATCCAGACTTCCGAGAATGGACATATCGTTGCCCATTACCTTACGGCAATACCAGACTGGAACGGCATCAAAGGAGAAGCAGTCAATTCCACTTTGTTTTATGTAAGGCAAGAGTTTACTGGTATTTCCGCAGATGTGCAGGATCTGAGGGCAGCTTATTTCCTTTGCTATTCTTTTGTGGGAAGGAAGTATAAATTCCCTGTATGTTTCCGCAGAAATCAGGTCCCCAGAAGCCGAAGGATCAGCGAGGAAGATGACATGTGCCCCGTAAATAGTCTGCAACTTCCCGTAAGCTATCACGAAATCGGTTGCTGCTTCAATGAAAGCATGGGCTTTTTCTGGGTCAGTCTTTGTCCACCTGGCTATATTTTCAACACCTGCTATGTGACCTGCTACCGTAAAGGGGGATGTAAGTCCTGGGATGATAGGGAGCATGCCATCGTAGCGCTTTCTCAGTTCTTCGATTGCCCCGAGCACTACCGGTATTCTTCCGGCTTCTTCCAATTTATCGGGCCAGGTTATATCTGAGGAGTCTGTATAAGCAGGACCAGTTACAGGAGGCCTGTCAGGTTTATTCCAGTCAAGTTTGCACCCAAGAACTTCTGCTTCGAGAGAAATATCGAACTGTGGACGTGCAGCCTCAATGCCGCAGACCTCATAGGGAGCGGCTGCAAGGTCTGCCATCATCTTGCTGTCAAAGTGGGCTTTTGGCCAGGAGGCATTGCATATCTGCATCAGTTCGGTTGTGGTTTGAGCCAGGGGATTTGCAGGGGGTACATAGTCAACCCTGCCTCCAAGCACTGCTGCCAGAACTCTTCGGGTTGGAGTCATTTCACTTACCATGCTATACATCTCCGTTTGATCTGCATTTGATATCAACTGTTAATTATATATTTATATGTTTAATTTTGCAGTTAGACCACTACAGAATGCGTTTTTGAATGCTACCCATAGGGTAAAAGAAGTAGTGGTCTGTTGTCAGGTAAAGGCCTGTAATGTCTTGTTTTCACGATCCTTTTGCAAGTTTTTCCCGAGTTCCTGATATACATAAGAAAACTATTTTCTTTTGTGCAAGATCCCACAGTTTTTACATTGACATATATTAATATGGATATTTCAATATTTAACTGGATGCTGTTAGCACAACATAGAAAAACTTATATATTTCTCAAAGTTATATTATCAATTTCTTTTGAAAGTTGCCTTGTTTTATCTGATCATGAAAATGTTTCTTACATGAAGAATGAAAAGTGCAGTTTTTCCTGTTAATAAGACGGCTATTTGAAGAAGATATAAAATAACTTTTATAAGATTATAATTAAATCTTAACTTTTATATGAGAGTAATTTTATTGTTTTTAAGATAATTTCGAGGAAAAACTTTTGGTGAGAATTGAAGATTTTTTCTACGCCAGTAATCTTTATCTAGGTTCATTTTATAGAACAAGAAACTTCAGAGATGAATTCATGCGTCTTCGGTTAAGTAAGGAATCGTGATAAATGGAATTTATTTCCTCAACATTTATCAAATAGTTTTAACAGGTTATAAGCTGGAACAGGGTATTGATTTCATGTAAACAGGCCAAAATTAAAGGCTGGTTTCTAATGCAAGATCGATAGCTTTCTGGCAAGAAAATTCCTTAACCGAAGATCAATGGAGATGAATTTAAAATTGATCTAAAAATACAGAAATAAGTTATGTAGAGACTTCAACGTGGCTTAAAACATGACTAAAAATATTGTTGTAAAGAGGCTTTGTTCCAATTTGCTGTCAATTTCAATTAAAATTTTCCTCTATTGAAACTGGCTCTAAATTAAAGTTTGAGATGGATTCGTTTGGTTTCAGAGACTCCTTAAACTACTAAAATTTTACAGTAAACTGAAACACTGTTTAGGAGAAAACGGTAAATGTCCGATAAATTAGATCTCTCAATCATAATCCCAGTTTTCAATGAAGGAGAAAACGTAGGGGAATTATATAATCAATTGACTGTAGTTCTTTCCAGATTGGGAAAAGCATCTGAGATTATTTTCGTAGATGATGGATCTATGGATGATACTTTTCAAAAGTTAAAAACAATCAAAGATAGCAAAATTAAGATTGTAAGATTCCAGAGGAACTATGGAAAAGCTGCGGCTCTTTCCTGCGGTTTCAAGAAATCACAGGGAAATTATGTTATTACCATGGATGGAGACCTGCAGGATGATCCCAAAGAAATCCCGAGATTTCTTGAAAAATTAGAAGAATATGATATGGTTTCAGGCTGGAAGAGTAAAAGACATGACCCTGTTTCAAAAACCCTGCCCTCAAAATTCTTCAACGCATTGACTCGACATATCACAGGAGTCAAAATTCATGACTTCAACTGCGGGTTCAAAGGTTATAGAAACTATGTCGTAAAGAATATAAGATTATATGGAGAATTCCATCGTTATATTCCAGCTCTAGCTCACTGGAAAGGATACACTGTTGGAGAAATCGAAGTCGAACACCATCCTAGAATTCATGGAAAATCAAAATATGGATTTGAAAGACTACTTAAAGGCTTTCTGGACCTGATCACAGTCACATTTTTGAACCTATACAAGAAAAGGCCCCTTCACATCTTTGGAGGTATCGGCTTCTTACTAATACTCTCAGCAATGGTCATAAACCTGAATCTGGTTTCGCTATGGTTCAGGGGTATTAAGATAGGAGATCGGCCTCTGCTGATGTTAAGTATATTAATCACAGTTCTTGGAGCTCAATTTATTTCCCTTGGCCTGATCGGAGAACTGATCACAAACTCCAGAAATAACGATGATTATATTATAAAGTACGATAGCTATGAACTGGAAAACGATAGGTAAAACTGTAGTCAGTTTGGGGCTAATGTTTTACCTGATAGCCAAACTTGACCTGAGGACAATCTACGAGACCTTTACCCAGACGAACCTGGAATTGCTTTCGCTCTCGTTGCCTTTTATTGCTCTGATGTACCTGATAAAAGCGATGAAATGGCAGTCTCTACTTAATTGTATAAATGTCCAAATTCCCGTAAAAAGGTCGCTTGAAATAATTTTGATGGGTAATTTTTATGGAGCTCTTACTCCGGGCAGGGCAGGAGAAGTTTCAAGAGCCTTTTATTTAGATGCTGAGAACTCCAGAAGCATACCAACCGTAGTGATGGACAGAGTCATAGATATGGTCTGTCTCCTGGTTTTAAGTGTACTGTCTATAGCTTTCTTTTTTAAGGATAGATATCTAATCTATATAATGACGCCAATGATAATGATTTTTGTCGCAGGCATTTTTGTTATCACAAATGAAAAGATCGTAAATCTTATTTTTGGGATATTTTCGAAGAAAAGCGAATTTAAAGAAAATTATATTCAAACGATAAAACAAATCACTGGAAATAAAAAAGCTATTTTTTCTGTTTCTGTATTAACTCTTGGGTATTATTTACTCAATTTATTTGTATACTGGATAGTTATAAAATCCTTAAATCCCTCATTAAACAGCTTACTTACCTTTTCCCTTCCAATAGTAGTAGTTCTGGGTAATTTTCCAATTTCCATATCAGGGTTTGGAGTTAGAGAGTTCGTAAGCGTTACAATATTCAAGTTATTGAATGAAAGTTCTGCATATGGTTTTTCCTGCTCTATCGTTCTATATTTCTTGACTACACTATTACCAGCGATATTTGGATTCATGCTTACTTTAAGAAAAAAGCCTTAAAATTTCAAGGCAGGTTGAATTGTTATATAAAGGACATTGGGAATAGATGTTGAGAACGGACATCAAGAGCGGACATAGAGAACGGACATCAAAAACGAATATTGAAAACGGATATTGAAAACAGATATTGAAAACGAATATTGAAAACGAATATTGAAAACGGACAGAGAGAACGGATATCAAGAAAGAATATTGAAAACAGATATTGAAAACAGTTATTGAGAATGGATATCAAAAAAGGATATTAAGAAAAGTTATTGAAAATGGACATTAAAAATAAGTCAAAGCAATTGACACAAATTCAAAATAATCGGGCTATTAAGAATAAAAAGTTAAAACTGAATATTACGAAAAAACAAAATTAAAAACGCGTGTTAACCAGGTGGGGCTAAATGGATCAGAACCAGAGTAGAAATTACAAAAAATACAACTCAAAAAATCCGCTTATGGGCGTAGTGATATCCAATTTTATGAAAAACTTAAAGGAAACGGCCGTTCCTTTAAAAAATATAAATAATGTTATTGATATAGGCTGTGGGGAAGGATTTGTCATTAACTGCCTTAATTATCCAAAAATAACAGGCGTTGATATTTCCAGAAATGCTCTGAGAATTGCAAAGGAGAAAAATCCAGAATGTGAATTTTGTTCAGGCAGCATATGTGACATTTCGTTTAAAGAAAACAGTTTTGATCTTGTTATAGCAACCGAAGTACTGGAACACCTCGATAAACCGGATTTAGCCCTTCAGGAGATCCGACGAATAACCAAAAATTACTGTATTATCAGTGTGCCAAATGAACCCTATTTCCGTGCTATGAATTTCTTACGGGGTAAAAATTTGACACGTTTTGGGAATGATCCTGAACATGTTCAGAACTGGAGTTCAGGAAAGTTTGTGAGTTTAATAGAAACTTATTTTGATGTTCTGGAAGTTCGAAGGCCGTTTCCCTGGACTATGGTTCTATGCAAAAAATAATTATTAATATTTACTTTTTACAAACGTAAACATTTTAAGAGTATATGCACAGTTTATTAAAATGGAGCTATATATAGATTATTAAAATGTACCTTTTATTAAAATTTACTTTTTGATAAACTTTGTATTTCAATAGTATTTGCCTTTTAATAACATTTATATATTATTCAAAATTTATTTTGAAAAAAGAATAAGAGATATTCAGGAAATTGGGAGACAATTTCGTGGAAATAAGAAAAACATCTAACCCGGAAAAAAACAGAAGTCTTAAGAATAAACATTTTTACAACTCATTGGAATATTCTCTGGTGGGAATCTCATATACTCTTTTGACAATTATTCTTACTTATCCTGTCCTATTTAAGATAAAAACCGATATTCCTGGAACGGGAGCAGATTCGTTTCAGTGGATGAGAATATTATGGTACACAAAAATAGCAATAAAGGAAGCGGATTTAGCAGCTTTGACGCATGACCATCTACTTTTTTATCCGAATGGCATAGAATCAATGCCCTTTTCATCAGCCTTCAATCAAATGCTATATGTATTGCTGTCGCCTTTTTTAGAACTGCATGTCATATACACGATACTATGGCTCTTAACTTTTATAATAGGGGCTATTGGTTCGTATCTCCTGGTAAAATATCTTACTGATAATAAATATGCTGCCTTTATTGCAGGAATCGTATTCGCATTTTCCCCGTACCATTATTCTAGAGGACTATACTTTTTTGGAGCAGCAACAGTTCAGTGGATACCCTTTTGTGCACTGTATCTCATGAAAACAGTTAAGGAAAAAGGAATCAAGAACCCGATCCTTGCAGGAATATTTTTCATTCTGGTAACAATGAGTGATCTGCAGTACCTGATCTTTATGGGGATCTTTGCAGGGTTAGTATTCTTCTATGATTTTTACCTGACTATCAGTTCCGGGAAAAACTTTACTCATTCTGTGAAACAAATAATTATAAAATACTTCATTTTTGGCGGGGTCGCTTTTCTCGGAGTACTGCCTTTGACCATTAATGAGATACTCACTGCCCTTTCAAATCAAAACTTCTTAAAGCCAAACGCAAATGAAATTCCCAAATTATCAAACGATTTGATGAGCTTTTTCCTCCCATCTCATCTACATCCGTTGCTCGGTCAGTTTACCGTAGACTTATATTCGAATATACAAAGCTGGCCTGCTGAACATGTGAACTTTATAGGATATATTGTCCTCGGACTTTCAGTCCTTGCACTCCTGAAATCAAGTAGAAAGCCTGATATAAAGTTCTGGTTAGTATCTACATTTTTCTTTACAATTATTAGCTTAGGACCCATTTTACACTTCAATGGAGCGGTCGCTTTCACGGACTCCAACCTGAAAATTCCACTTCCTTATCAGATACTATACAACACGGTTCCTTTCCTGAAAAACTGCAGAACAGTTGGCAGGTTTTTTGTTATCGCAACCCTTGGGTACTCAGTCCTGGCAGGGTATGGTTTTTCAGAATTACTGAAATATAAGCCCGATAGAAAAAAGCTTATCTTTACAATAGTGGGTTTCCTGGTGGTTTTCGAATACCTGGCTATTCCGTATCCGACCACACAGGTAAGTGTTCCTGACTTTTACTGTAAAATTAGTAACGATGAGGATAACTATTCGATGCTCGAAATCCCACAAAACTCTAACGCAGGATATATGGATTTTCGGTACCTGTACTATCAGACAATTCACAATAAAGCTCTTGTCGGTGGATACGCAGCAAGATATCCGGCCAACGTTAGTGATTTCCAAAGGAAGACTCCGTTTATTAAAGAATTACAGTATTATTCTCTAGGAACTAAAGATATTTTACAGGAAGATGTTACTGATATAGGTACGTCTGTCCTGAATGCCAATAATATAAGGTATGTTATTGTCCACAAAAACCAGTTGTCCAGTGAGCAGCTTGAGTTTGTAACCAATTTACTGAAAAAAACCCTTAAAACCGAACCTGATGTATACGAGGAAGACGAGCTTATTGTTTACCGTGTTCCAGATGAAACAATTCAGCCCTTCATGCTTTTAGGTACAGGGTGGAACCGCCTGGAGAATTGGGACGGCACAATGACCAGGTGGCTATCAAACAAGGCTACATTATCGGTTTATTCAGGTGTTGCTGAAAATGCAGTATTGAAAATCAGCGCATGCAGTTTACATTCACCAAAGACGCTCGAGGTTTATAATGGCAAAACTCTCCAGGGTAAACAAAATATCAGCACTAATTTAAGCACAGTAAATATCCCTGTTACCTTAAATCAGGGAAAGAATGTCATTCTTTTGAATGTACCTGAAGGCACCGAAAGACCATGTGACTTTCCGGAACTAAAGAATAACGACACAAGAGCGTTAAGTATAGCAATTCAAGGAGTTGAGTTAATTGATTCGTCTGCAAATTGATTCAAAGCCTATCCGGAAAGTAAATAACACATATTGAAAAGCAACGGTAAATATAGAATACTAAGAATTAATCACTGGTAATAGGTTAAGGAATTTTCTTGCCTGAAAGCTATTGATTTTGTATTTAAAATATATAATACCAATCGGATACAAATTGACCATCAAAAATTTTGCGCTGAAATTTTTTTGATGGCCAACCATTAGCTACTTTTACGGCTCTATCTAACTTACCACAAAAATGGAATTAATCTATAACGAACTTTTTGACAGTATTCTGTATAGCCTTGTAGATTTTTGGATAGAAACTTTTCTTCATCAAGAAGTCTCCAGATAATTACCAGCGTAAGGGGAATAAATATAAGTAAGCTCCACCACGATCCAAGCGCGAGGGGAGTGCCTAACATAATAATGAGACCACTCACATACAGTGGGTGCCGAACTATACTATACGGTCCAGTTGTTATTACTTTTTGATTGGCTGTTACTTCAACAATTGAAGATGCAAAAGCGTTTTCTCTGAAGACAAGAAAGAGTAAATAATATCCTGACACCACAAGAACGTCGCCAAGAACTACAATATAGAAAGGGACGTACGACCAACCAAAACGATGGTCAAGTGCGGAAATAACGAGAAAGGCAATAAATAATAAGATAACAAAAAAATGTGTAATCTTCTGAGCCTTTTCTTTTTCAGCGCCTGGCCCCCCATTAACCCTACGAGCCAGAAGTTCAGGGTTTGTTTTCCATAAATAAAAAGTAATTCTCGCTGATGATACAACATATATAATTGAATAAACCCATGCTTCCCAAAAATTAAATGAACCGGCAGGAACGAAAAGGAACAAAACGATGATGGCAATAAGCTCTACAAAACTAAGCAGGGTTTTTATTTTCAGGCTAGAAGTGACTGTGTCAGCGGTATTCATTTAATTAACTCCCCTCTATTGTGGAAGTTACAGCTGGTAACTATTTTCGGATAAGCTCTTATTTAGCAACGCGTCCTAATATATAGCTTACAGAGAGGAAAACGGCAATAGCAAGAATAGAGTAAATGGCAAAAAGCAAAAATGAACCGTACTTGCTCAGGATAGGATTTGTGTTATTTATCTGCTCATTTGTTGGATACATAATGTCCTGCTTGTCATTGCTGTGATCCAATCCCAGCGCATGCCCCAATTCATGTTTTGCAATGGCGAGCATTGCAGTATCAGTATATGGGACCCACTCTCCCCATTGAGAAAATCCAACTCCAAGCGTTATATCTATGCGTATAAATCGCCCATCGACAATATATGGAATGGCATCACCTGCAACTCCAGGAGGAACATCCTGTTCTTTCTGCAGGTCTTCGACCCATCTTATTCTGATATCAGATTTTTCGGAATCCACAATTTTAAAAATAGGGGTGTAATCCAGTTTTCCATTTCCCCCTTCTGCCCAGTAATTCAGAGCTTTTTGTACCTGTGTGTAATAGGTAGGACTATAATGTGGAGGAACACTTTTGTTATCTATATATACGGTTATAGGGGAATGATCCCAGGGATTATCTAATATTTTTGGATAATTAAACTCCGAAGCTGCCTGAGCAACAGGTAAAATGAGTACCGTCAACAACAGTAAAAAGAGTAATCTTATTCCATGCATACTGTTTCGGGTAATATAAATCTGCCTCCATATTATTAGTATTATTAAATGATCCTTATTAAAATGATCCTGAAAACTTAATACGATATTATCAACAAAGCGCAATTAAAAGCAATTGCTGATCTACACAGGAACTAAGAGCGATCTGCAAAGAAGAAAAGTGAGATAATTGATCTGACTTCAGTCTCTCTTTTTGTTTGTTAACCAATTTAAAAGTGAGACATTCTGACTTCAGTCTCTCTTTTTGTTTGTTAACCAATTTGATTCGCTGTTCACAGAGGTCACCTCGCCGATGGTTTTCGTTTGTTCCCCTTCACTACGCCCTTTGCTAATATGTGAACGTACCTTCATGAAGTAAGCCAGGGCTGCAATGGGCAGAGCATAGCCTATTCCATATATCGCTAAATCTATCTCTTGCGGTTCAAAGATAACGCTCAAGAAGTTAACCCCAAGTACGACAACAGTAAGTCCCACGAGGTTCAGTTCCAGCTCTTCAATATTGTTCACTTTCACCCATTCTGGTAAAGGTAGCGGCTGGATAAACAACTGGTATAGCCCGAAAGATGTAAGGAAAAGCACCGTACCGACCAGGAAAAGGTGTACGGTCTCTACAATTTCAACAATGACACTTCCTTCTGGACTTTCTTTTGCCATTCCTGTAATGAGTTCTCCCATGAAGTGAACAATATCTATGCCACCTTTAACAAATAAGACACAAGCGGCAATTGCCAACCCTATCACTGGAATCAATACGAAGAAACGCATTCCTGCAATAAACCTTACAACTTTCATTCGAAGACTCCTTCTTGCTTTCTCTAGATGACCAGTATATTTGGTTTCTTTTCTTCCATCCTTAATCCCCCGAATAGAATAGTTGATATCTCGGGCGGCGATTTAAAGCAGCCTTCCTAAGTCTGATAGATAAATTTAGATTTTTTTCCTCACTATATCCCGTTTTTCTCACAATTGCATAACTGATCCAGACCACGTCTGAACCCTTTATTTTATCTGCTTCTCGTCTCCCCATTCACGTTATTTTTCTTGCGCCATGACAGCGTTTGAATTTGAGTCCACTGTTTTAGAGACAGGAATCATTGCGCCCTGTCCGGGAAAAAGCACCTTCCAGAGCCATAATTCTCATAATTTTCATAACTTCTGAAACCGGGTAACCCCTGCGTACCGACCCAGCAGTAATTTGCCTCGGACATTCGCGGATTTAGTATTGTACAGTACAAAAAAGAAATGCAAAAGGCTTTGGACACATATTAGATTTTATTGATATGATCTATCAAAAGATATGATCCATCAAAAGATATGATCCATCAAAATTAGGTAAACTTAAACTGAGTTATCCACCTGAAACAGCTAAGAGCCAGCTTGTTGTATCTTGGTTTGTTTAACCATACTATTGCAGCGATCTTCTTCATTACATCGGGAGCGCAGAGGGTCACGAATACCCTGTCCTTCATGTAGTGGATAAAGTGAACCCTCGCATCTTTTTGGTTTTGTTTAAACCTCTATACCGTTGTTCTTTGTAAAGTGAGGTTTCTTAGCATCACGGTTACGGAAGTTGGTAATGCGACTCTGTACTAAGAAAGTCTTGTAAATGGATACTGAATTATTCCCCAGAAACCGGACAGGCGACTTGAAGCATACCCCATCCTTTACAGGCTGTCCGACAATTACCGCTAATAGTTATCAAATCTCTTGTTTTTCAATTTAAATGCTTTATATGCCTTATTTTTCACATTTTTTTGCCCTGAAATTGAATTGTCGGACAACATCTTTAGGTTGGTATGGCCGCAAGCAATTTGATTTATATTTTACTTTCAAACCAAGATATCCCGCTTATTCTTTGCAACTCCAGGGTGTGTTAAAACAATCTTCTGTGTCCCAAATAAGCGAAAAGGAATTTAGCCAGCAGCAAAGTTGTGTCGTTCGTGATCATAATCATCTTTTTCACCTCCTATTTTATCATTTTTTGAAATCCTGTAATGAAAGATGGTTCAAAATTATCATCATGATATTATTCTCCGACAAATATAATATATCTAGAAATACAAGTATGGATTTGATGTCAGAAATAATGCTATATAGGCTGATGCCTCTATTCTGATCTGAGATTTTGCTAAAAAACTTCACTTAAACATTTTAAATATAACTGATGAATGTCGTCTGATACAGGATTAGAGTATGGGAACTCAGTTGAAGATAGATGTTGATAAAAACTAACATTCAGGGAATTATTTACTACTACTATTCCTAACTTATTTTTCTGCCACACTCAATGCTTATTATTTTCATTATTGATTAACACGAATATTGTCTTCGTGCATAATGCTGAACAGAAACCGTATCACAGACGGCTATCTGGGAAATCTCATATACAGGTCGTCCTGGCATTACCTGAAGGAGAGCTCGCCAAAACATAACCCTACAGCCTCTTTTGGATAGGATTTTTTGATTTTATCTAAAGTAAATTAAGAGGAATCGACAATGTCCGAAATTCTCTCATTATGGAACGAAACACCAGCTAAGAAAGCAATCCTTAATTACGTAAATGCTATCACAAATCCTGATAACGCTGATTTTGTGCCAGAAGCCGAGCGAATTGCCATAATGGACAACGATGGGACCATGTGGGTGGAGAAACCCGCATATATTCAGATTTTCTTTGCCATCGAACGGCTGAAACAGCTGGCTGAAGCAGATCCTGAACTCCTGAACCAGCCGGGATTTAAAGCTGCTGTAACAGGCGACATGGCCTACTTCTTCAAGCTTGATCCCCACACCGGTGGTAGTGTTAAGGAGCTGATGAAAATAATCTTTGATTCTCATGCTGGCATGTCTCAGGATAATTTTATGCTCATAGCTAAAGAATTCCTGAAGACCGCCAGGCATCCTCGGTTTGGCGTGCTATTCAAGGATCTGACATATAAGCCAATGGTTGAGCTCGTGCGCTACCTGGGCAATAACGGTTTCAAGGTCTTCCTGGCATCTGGTGGTGGTATGAGCTTTATGCGTACGGTCTCAGAGGAAATCTACAACATTCCAAGAGAGCGGGTTATTGGCAGCAATATCGCATTTGAGACCCGCCTGACTGATGAGGGGCCGGTAGTATTCCGAAAGCTAGGGCTGGTCGATCCCATTGATGACGGACCAGGCAAGCCGGTAAACATAGAGCTGCATATCGGCCGTAAGCCCATCCTGGCCGCCGGTAATTCGGATGGGGACTTGCATATGCTATGGTTGGCACAGAAAAGCGGTCACCGTTCTCTATCGTTACTGCTCCGCCATGACGATGCTAAGCGTGAGTACGCCTACGACGAGGGAAGCGAGAAAACTCTGCAGATGGCTGAAGAACGGGGCTGGGTCGTAATCAGCATGAAGGATGACTGGAAGACTGTTTTCTAGATATGAGCATTCAGTGCAAAAAAGGTACAGGGCATGTAAAATTCATCAGATGTCTCATAGTAGTACCCGATTTCTGAAATTCAGGTAGAAATGATTAACGACTTTTTGGATTGCTATCGATATGTAAAACTTGCAAGCGTTTTTATTATTACTGTCAATTCTTTTTAGTAGTAACCTCCCGGTGTATCTGGTAAAAGGGTATGTAGAGAGGAACATCAAAGCAGTTGATCCAAAAATTCCTTCTAAGGCGGTTCATGCTTCAATGGGAAAAGCTATCAGAGCAGAACCTATAAGTGCTATTTACGAGCAGGGAAAGGTTCACCATTTCGGTACATTCCTCAACTCGAAGCCCAAATGTGTGAGTGGGTTCTAGGAGTAGAGAAGTCACCCGACAGAATAGATGCTCTTGTTTGGTCTATCACCAAATTATGAAGTATCCATCCAGCTTGGAGATTTTGACCTCTCTAATTGATACTCTCTAATTGATAAGTACAATGCTTAAGGCTCAGTGGATTTGATGTTTTAGATCAGTTCCTATTAGTGAAATTCTTTCAAATCTCTAAATTCGATTGATTCAACAGAAGTCACCTATCTATTCGCGGTTCTGACATGATCAGGTTGAATACATAAAAACATCTGGATAATGAAATTTTTATGCGAGTCGATTTTGACATTACAGCAGATATAAACTTAGTCTCGATAAGATTCTTTAAAAAGGCGGAATATAACGACGTTATACTATAAAAATGTTGCTATTTTATGTTTTTAAGGATTATTCCATGCAGTTTTTTAGGCTTTTTACTTCGAGTTTAGCGACATTATAATATTTCGTTTCTATAGGCTTAGTATGGAAATGGTCTTGTCTTTGGAGATGTAACTAAAGTTCTCACGGTTGAAGTATTTTAACATGATGAGATTACGTAAATTCAAAAATTGTGACATTTACTAATAGATGGAATACGAACAAAATATTAAAAAGTTCGTGTTTATTAAAGAATATTCAAAAATATGATAAAAAATAAGTGGTTTTTTGCCTAAAATACGAACTTTGTATATCAAAAGGATCGTATTTGAAAAACGGTAAAAATTCTGAGACGAAATAATTTCAGGATAAAACAATATAATAAAATAAAGGAATTTTAAAAAAAGATAAGAGGTATCTATTCTTTATTTTCATTTCATACAAATTTATCTTCGACTTTTGCGACTTTTTTTAACATATTAAAATTTCCCGAAGTCATTTCATATGCTTTTTTGGGCTGTGTTGCGAATTTACTGCAAAATCTAAATCAAAGCTTTAAAATTAGCTTTAATTTTTTGCATAGGTTTTATTGTATTACCCGAATATTTTCCTGAATTTTACTACAACATTTTGTCATAAAAAGTTTGTATTTTATCTCTTATAGAATACGCATAGATTTACAAAGCGAAATTATTTTGGAATAAAACATTTACTTTATTGAGAGCGTCGTAAAAGTCTAGAGATTCTAATTAATTACATACAGTCATAGAACTTCAATTTCATAAATCGGCATCACATGAAATTATGAAATTTATTTGCTATGATATGCTCGGCTGAATTTTAGTTAATTTTGGACTTTTGCGGACTCTGTTCCAAAATCTAGTGATTTTTGCATTTTTGGATTGAAAATCTGAATTARCCACGAAGAAGCCAGTTATCATCAAAATCAATATTCGAYATCTAAAGACTTCAATTCTTAAGTCGTATCACAAGGATTGTGACTAATTACAAAATCTAGTGATTTTGAACTTTATATTCATCACTAGATTTTGGTACTGAGTCCTTTTGCGACGCTCTCTTATTATATAGAAAATTATTTCTAGAAATTTTGAAGCTGACTACTCAATAAAATTTTTGGACTATTAGTGAATAGAGCCCCCTATTCGTGCTCGTTGATTGAAATAAATAAGAAAATATTTAAACACCAAGTTTACATAAAATTTGAGGTGTTGACAGTTGATTAACCAAGAGGAAATTCACTACCAATGTCAAAACAATGATCCTAAAGAACGCATATATGCAGTGGGCCTAATACAGATTTTTTTCTCTTCCATGTCAGATAAGCAACTGGCATGGAATGATTTAATTAGGCTAACCAAAGATAAGCACAGTTTTGTGAAGTCTAGGGCTACTAAAGCTCTTGGTTCTGTTTTTTTTCAAGTTCCAGATAAACAACAGGTATGGAATGACCTAATTCAACTGTTCAAAGATAAAAACAATGATGTTAAGTCTGATGCTCTCGGAGCTCTTGTATATGCGTTTTCTCAGGTGCCAGATCAGCAACAGGCGTGGAATGACTTACTTTGCCTCACCAATGATGAAGACAGGGATGTAAGGCTTTTTGGTACCTTAGCTCTTGGTTTTGTGTTTTCGCAAGTGCCAGATGAACAACAGGCATGGAATGTCTTACATAGACTGACCAATGATGAAGACAGTGATGTTAGGTCTAATGCTCTCGAATCTCTTGTATATGCATTTCCTCATGTGTTAGATAAACAACAGGCTTGGAATGATTTAATTAGACTGACCATCGATGGAGACAGTGATGCTAGGTCTAATGCTCTCGAATCTCTTGTATATGCGTTTTCTCAGGTGTCAGATAAACAATACGCTTGGAATGACTTAATTAAACTGACCAATAATGAAGACAGTGATGTGCGGCATAGTGCTGCAGAAGTTCTTGGTTCTGTTTTTTCTCAAGTTCCAGATAAACAACAGACGTGGAATGATTTACTTAATCTTACCAATGACGAAGACAGTGATGTAAGACATGCTGCTGCCAAGGCTCTTGGTTCTGCGTTTTCTGATGTGCCGAATAAACAACAGGCATGGAATGACTTACAAAAACTTACCTTAGATGAAAACAGTGATGTAAGAAAAGATACTGCCAAAGCTCTTGGTTCTGTGTTTTCTCATGTGCCAGATAAACAACAGGCGTGGAATGACTTAATTAAACTGACCATTGATGAAGACAGAAATATTATGTATAGTATTCTAGAAGCTCTTTGTATTGCGTATTCTTTAAATCCAGATGTAAATACGATTTCTAGCTCGGATGAACAAATCGAAGAAGAAGAAAGTTATGTGTGGTTTTATGCCAATGCAGCCCTGAATTCTGCACTTTCTCAAGTTCCAGATAAACAACAGGCGTGGAATGACTTACTTTGCCTTACCAATGATGAAGACAGAGATGTGAGGACTAGATCGATATCAGTTCTAGGGTATGTATTTCCTCAAGTATCAGAAAAAGAACAGGCGTGGAATGACTTACTTTGCCTCACCAATGATGAAGACAGTTATGTTAGGTCTATTGCTGCTCAAGCTCTTGGTTCTGCGTTTTCTCAAGTTCCAGATAAACAACAGGCATGGAATGACTTACAGAGACTTACCTTAGATGAAGACGGGGATGTGAGGGTTAGTGCTATCGAAGCTCTTAGTTCTTCTTATTCTCAAGTATCAGATAAAAAGCAGGCATGGAATGATTTACTTAGTCTTACCAATGATGAAAACAGAGATGTGAGAGTTAGTGCTCTCGGGGCTCTTGGATATGCGTTTCCTCTAATGCCATATAAACAACAGGCATGGAGCGACTTATTTAACCTTACCAATGATGAAGACAGAGATGTTAGGTTTTTTGCTTTCGAAGTCCTTGTTTCTGTGTTTTCTCAAGTTCCAGATAAACAACAAGCATGGAATGATTTACTTAGTCTTACCAATGATGAAGATAGGGATGTTAGGTCTAATGCTCTCGTGGGACTTGATTATGCATTTTCTCAAGTTCCAGATAAACAACAGGCATGGAATGATTTACTTAGTCTTACCAATGATGAAGATAGAGATGTAAGGCATGGTGCTGCCTTAGTTCTTGGTTCTGTTTTTTATCAAGTTCCAGATAAACAACAGGCATGGAATATATTACATAGATTGGTCTTAGATGAAGATCGGGATGTGCGGCATAGTGCTGCAGAAATTCTTGGTTCTGTTTTTTCTCAAGTTCCAGATAAACAACAGGCATGGAATGACTTAATTAGACTGACCAACGATGAAGACTGGGATGTTAGGTTTATTGCTATCGAAACTCTTGGTTCTTCGTTTTCTGATGTGCCGAATAAACAGCAGGTATGGAATGACTTACGTAGACTAACTTTAGATGAAGACAAAGATGTTAGGTTATATGCCACTGAAGCTCTCAGTTCTTCGTTTTCTCAATTACCAGATAAACAACAGGTATGGAATGACTTAATTAGACTGACCAACGATGAAGATAGAGATGTTAGGTTTATTGCTATCGAAGCTCTTGGTTCTGTATTTTCTCAAGTACCAGATAAACAGCAGGCATGGAATGACTTAAAAAGACTTACCTTAAATGAAGATAGAGATATTCGGTTTTATGCCACCGAAGTGTTTGGTTATGTGTTTTCTCAGTTAACAGATAAACAACAGGCATGGAATTACTTACAAAGACTTACCTTAGATGAAGACAGAGAGATTAAGTTTATTGCTATCGAAGCTCTTGGTTCTGTATTTTCTCATGTGCCAGATAAACAACAGGCATGGAATGACTTAATTAGATTGACCAATGATGAAGACAATGATGTAAGGCATGTTGCTGCCAAAGCTCTTGGTTCTGTTTTTTATCAAGTGCCAAATAAACAACAGGCATGGAATGACTTAATTAGACTGACCAGTGATGAAGACAGAGATGTTAGGTTATATGCCACCGAAGCTCTTAGTTCTTCGTTTTCTCATGTGTCAGGTAAACAACAGGCGTGGAATGACTTAATTAGACTGATCAGTGATGAAGACAATGATGTTAGGTATATCGCTGCCAAAGCTCTTGGTTCTGTTTTTTCTCAAGTGCCAGATAAACAACAGGCATGGAATGACTTAATTAGACTGACTAATGATGAAGACAGAGATATAAGGTATGATGCTGCCAAAGCTCTAGTTTCTGTTTTTTCTCATGTGCCAGATAAACAGCAGGCATGGGATGACTTAATTAAACTGATCAGTGATGAAGACAATGATGTTAAGTATATAGCTGCCAAAGCTCTAGTTTCTGTGTTTTCTCAAGTTTCGGATAAACAACAGGCATGGAATGACTTACATAGACTGACCTTAGATGAAAACAGTCAATTAAGGTATTTTGCTACCAAAGCTCTTGATTCTGTTTTTTCTCAAGTGCCAGATAAACAAAAGATATGGAATGATTTACTTAGACTAACCTTAGATGAAGACAATAGTGTTAGGTCTAGTGCTGTTATAGCTCTTGGTTTTATTTTTACTCAAGTGCCAGATAAACAAATGACATGGAAATTACTGTTAAGACTAACCTTAGATGAAGACAGTAATGTTAGGTCTAGTGCTGCTAGAGCTCTTGGATATGCATTTCCTCAAGTTTCAGATAAACAACAAGCATGGAACGACGTACACGAGCTGACCTTAGATGAAGACAATGATGTTAGGGCTAGTGCTGCAGAAATTCTTGGTTCTGTTTTTTCTCAAGTTCCAGATAAACAGCAGGCATGGAATGACTTAATTAGACTGACCAGTGATGAAGACTGGAGTGTAAGATATGAAACTGAAGAATTTATTGGTTCTGTTTTTTCTCAAGTTCCAGATAAACAGCAGGCATGGAATGAATTAAAAAGACTGACTTTTGAAGACAAGTACAATTCTGTCGATTTTGGTTCTCTTTTTTTCCAAGTTCCAGATAAACAGCAGGCATGGAATGAATTACATAAACTGACCAATGATATAAATAGGGAGGTGAGACAAAAGGCTGCCAACGTACTTAGATTTGCGTTTTCTCAAGTTTCGGATAAACAGCAGGCATGGAATGACTTACATAGACTGACCTTAGATGAAGGCAGTTCTGTGAGGGCTACTGCTACCATTGTATTTGATTCTTCATTTTCTCAAATACCAGATAAACAGCAGGCATGGAATGACTTAATTAGACTGACCTATGATGAAGACAGTAATGTGAGATATGTTGCTGCTATTGTTTTAGGTTCTGTTTTTTCTCAAGCTCCTGATAAACAACAGGCATGGAATAACTTAATTAGACTAGTCCTAGATGAAGAAGGCATAGTTAATACTAGTGCTATCAGAGTTTTTGGTTCTTCGTTTTCTCATTTACCTGATAAACAAACGGAGTGGAATAAATTACATCGATTGACTAAGCATGAAGACGGTTATTTTAGGCGTATGGTTGCTTATGTCCTTAGAGATGCGTTTTCTCAAGTTCCTGATAAACTGCAGGCGTGGAATGACTTACATAGACTGACTTTAGATGAAGATAGGGATGTGAAAGAAATTGCTATCGAAGCTCTTGGTTCTTCGTTTTCTCAAGTTCCAGATAAACAACTAGCATGGAATGACTTACATAGACTAACCTTATATGAAAACGGTTATTTGAAGGCAAGAGTTATCGAAGTTCTTGGTTCTGTTTTTTCTCAAGTTCCAGATAAACAGCAGGCATGGAATGACTTAAACAGACTAACTTTAGATGAAGACAAACATGTCAGATTGTACATTGCAAAAGCTCTTGGTTCTGTTTTTTCTCAAGCACCAAATAGACAACAAGTATGGAATGACTTACTTATACTGACCTATGATGAAGACAGAGATGTGAGAAACGCCTCTAATCATTCTCTTGGTCGAGCTTCTATATTCATTGCTTCGCAAGCGTATAAAGAAGAAGATTATAAAAAAGAATTAGAAAAAGCAATTTGTTTCTTTGAAAGAGCAGTGCGGGAAGCAGATAAATGGGGTAATCCGTCACAATTTTGTCTTAATTTCTATCGTTCATTCCATACAATAGTTTTCAAAAAACAGGAAGCTAAAGTAGAAGTGAATAAATTTCTAGAAGAAGCAAAAGAAGCAATTAGAGGAACACAGAGGGAGGAACTTTTTGAAGCAGTTGAGAAACTTGCAGAAGCAATAAGAAACATCCAAATTTTAAAAGATCAGGAACTGCAAGCTATGCAAAGTGAGCTTAACTTCTATAGAAATTACGTAGAACATGTAGCCGAACTAATGGGAGGTACTGATGGAAAAGCACCTTTTGCAGCAGAAGTTTTTACAAAAGGACTTCCCATCTTAGATAGGAATATAAAAGATCTTCTCGAAGAAATTCAAAAGAACGCTAAGGTTGCATGCAAAAAATCGAAAGGAGGTGCTACAGAAGAACTAGCATGTGCAGTGAACAGAGAAGTCCAGAAATGGGAGATAGGTAATCAGGATTATATGACATCAAATGTAAAAAATCTAGTATTTATACTTGAAAATTTGGTTCCAAAGGGTCCTGAGTATCAGCCTATTTGTGATAAAATTAAACAAATAGGGGAAGAAACGGACATGGTGAAACAATATACAATGTTAAGTTCTTTATTAGTGCTTATTTATAATTTACCCCAAAAGAAAGGTTTTGTTGAAGCAATTAACGCCCCATCAACCATAGCAGCTTTTTTTGGCTTTGCTTTTGTGGAAATACTTAATGTAATATATCCATCAGGGAATTTTAGCCACTTGATTAGTTTCATCTTTGCAATTGGAATATTTTTTATTACTTTTATATTGCAAAGTAGATATTTTAAGCAATAACTTCTCTTTATCTTTGACGTGTATCATTTTACTAAATTCACAATTGACTTAAGGGTTCTACAACTGTCATAACTCACTTTTCATTAAAGGCTTTTATATTTCCGTTCAGTAACACTTATTTAAATCGGTATCTACAGACCCCTAAAAAAGTGCCTATGTGTTTCTCATAGGATTTTTTCATTTAATGTTCTACTCATCGAAGGAAACAAGTGCATTCCTATATACTATGTAATGATCGAGAAAACAAACACATAGGCAATTGTGGAAAAATCAGCCTGAAATTGGCAAATTTCTTTATAAAAACAACAGATAATATATGAATTATACCTTTAGTATTACGTGCTTCTCAAAAGTTGTGTCGATTTTGCATTGGATGCATTTTGTAATTTTTATGATATTTGTAATTTTACGGAACTTTCGACCACTGTAAGAATTATGTTTAACATTTAATTTAGCAATTTATTTAAATTTATGATTCTACAGAAAAACCTGTAGACTATCTGCAACTCAAATACTTTCACTCAAAAGTGACTATTTTTATATGATTTAGTGTATGTAAATATTTAATGGCAGATCATAAAAAGCAGCATATAATACCACAACATTATTTGCGCGGATTCTCTATTGACAGAGACGATCCTGATATTAATCCTGGAGATAAAAGGATTTATTGTCACAGCGTTATAAAAGAAAAGAGACATTGCATGGCAATAAAAAATGTGGGCTATGGAAATTATTTCTATGGAAAAGATGAGCAATATGGAGTTAATAACTTAGAAGATGGAGATGAGTGCGATTGTAAAAACTTAGAAGATATACTTAACAGATTAGAAACTCAACATAACGATTTGCTAAATCGCATAATAGATTATAAAAATTTATCTTTAACTTCTGTAGAATTATGTTCTTTGTGCGTGTTTCTTATTTTACTAAAAAGTAGAACAAAAAGTGCTAGAGATTACGCTATAAAAACATCTCAGACTATGTATGAAAGCATTGGTCAAATGTATTTAGATAAGAACAATCATCACGATCTTAGAGTTGAAGCAACACCACATCCAGTAGGAGCTCATTTTGATTTGATTCAAACACTCTTGGGTTCTGTAGATAAGAACTTACATTCCATGATTGGCTTGAGCCCAGTGTTGCTCATAAATGATACAGAAACAAATTTTATAACTAGCGATAATCCTGTCGTATTCTACAACTATATTGCTCCTAACTATTCTCTATACAAGATTACAACTGCTCTTGCATGTAGTGGTTTTATGATTTTCTGCCCAATAACAGATAAACTGTTAATTCTGCTTTATGATACAGATTTATACCAAGCACATAAACATACACAAACCACCATTATAGTGAAAGAGAAATCAGATATTGATTCGATTAATAAGTTACAAGTGCTGAAATGCTCTGATGAGATTTATTGTTACGATGAAAGCGAGATAGATTATATAAAAAAGCTCCGTTCAAGCGTCGGAAAATTTATAAAAGACTCTCAAGCAACTTACACTAAACTCGATAAAAAATACAAAAATCCTTATGCAATCGGCGACGAAATGCACGTAGGACAATATATAGAACAATATTATAAAATTAGGCTTAGTTTCCTTACATTTAATGAAAGACGCCTAAAAATATACAAAAGAATTAATGAATATAAAACCAAAAATAATATCCCATATGCTGTATTAAGATCTGAGCTTAGAGATGCACTTTCATATTAGGCGTTGGGCAAAAATATTCTATAACCCGGCTAAGTTTATTTTATTGAGTCTCAACCTCACAGGTTTAGACTACTTTTTTAATTCTCTTTATTGAGCTCCAGGACTATCGGAAATCTCAAAAAATAAACAGGGAGGTGGGTCAAATTTATGAGCACCTTAACTTTGAAATTATGAGCTAAACAGACATGGACTATCTGCGAATACTTAGACTGAAGGAATACAAATGATTCTAACTGATTCTACACACGCACAAATTTAACTTGAATAAAACCACAATTACAGCGTGCTTCAATGTGAAATCTATCGTTGCCAAGTTAACTGCAGATTCAAAAAAAGAAAAATCTAAACTATTCTTCTCCAACCTATCTTATCAATCGTGGGCCATCTGATCGAGAGCAGCTGCAATCGCCAGGATAAGCGCACTGTCCTGTCCGGGCTCGATCTCCACACCATAGGTATCTCTTACCCGGAACCATTTTTTTGAGACCTCTGCGACTTTTTCCCTCCCGGCTTCAATCTTATACTCATGGTCTAAAATATTACCCTGGACATCCATCTCAGGTCCGTTTGCGACTTCAACTTTCCAGCGGTCGCGAAGAGGTGAGATCAGAGCTTTTTTGATCGTTGCAACTGTTTTTCCATCCGCATCCTGGATGTCCATCGTATCTTTTATCCTGAGAAGCTTCTCCTGGAGTTTGTATACCTCATTACCCTGCACATCCTTGATAATCAGAGTGTCGCGCAGGCGAAGAGCTTTGCCGTCCACGTAGAATTCCCTTTTTCCAGTTTCGTTTTCTATCCAGTAGTCGTCTCCTATGGAAACAAGTTTTTCGTGCATTTTGTAGCGTTGTATGCTTTCTTCTCCACGGTCCCTGAGACCACCCATAATTCGTCTCATCAAAATCACTCCTTTTGTTTACTATATTTACGTACCCTTGAAGGCAGCTTATTTATCCTGTTATTGAATTTGTGAAGATTGTACTGTTAGCCTATCGATCCCGGCAACCTGTGACACTGGAACCTGTTTCCAATTCTAGTCTAAGCTATGGCTCTCTTCAGGATGCCCAGAAATTTTCCCCACATAAATAAATGGATAAATATGCAGTACTAAATATATATTATTTTATAATTTTAAAATTTATAATATATATGAACTTCGTTTTACAAACTGCAGTTAAGCTGCTCGCTATTGATTTATTATATCCCCATTTTTTATTATATCCTCATTTTTATTATATCCCCATTTTCCGCAGATTTCTGTTTCAGATAAAGCTTTAACCTTCAGGTGCTTCCGATTCCCTGCAAAAGCTTATCCATCACCTGATCAACGGTAAAGCTGGCCGCTTTCTGGCGTGGAGGAAATTCTTTGAATGTCTCCAGAAAATCTGCCACAACACTCTGGGATGGCACCAGCAGGAACGCGTGATCCAGCAGCCAGTCGTAGTAAGTATTTGAGGTCTGATCCGCCCTCTCATAAGGGTCTGTACGCAGGTTGAATATTTTCGGTATTCGCAGCGGGACAAAAGGTTCAGCCCAGACCAGTAAAGTACCGATGGCGCGCTGCTCCATAAAGACCATTTTCCAGTTGTCGTACCGCAAAGCTACCAGGTCTCCATCGTCTGAGAAGTAAAAGAACTCAATCCTGGGTGATTTCTGCTCTTTCCCGGTCAGGTAGGGCAGCAGATTATAACCATCAAGATGCACTTTGAAAGTTTTGTCTATTGCTTTGTGGCCTCTTTTAAGCTTCTCCTTAATATCCGGCTCTCCGGCTGCTGCAAGCAAAGTGGGCAGCCAGTCCAGGTGGCTCACTATCTCGTTAGAAATTGTGCCTGCCGGGATCTTGCCAGGCCAGCGCATTACCTCAGGAACACGGAAAGCTCCCTCCCAGCAGGAGTTTTTCTCGTTGCGGAACGGAGTCATAGCTGCATCGGGCCAGGAGTTCATATGTGGTCCGTTATCCGTGCTGTAGAGAACAATGGTATTGTCGGCAATACCTATTTCATCCAGCAAATCGAGCAGCACGCCTACCTGCCGATCATGCTCAATCATTGCATCATGGTATGCGGATTGCCAGCGCCCCGACTGTCCTCGTATCCTGTCAGGGATGTGGGTCCTGAAATGCATTTTTGTGGTATTGAACCAGACAAAGAACGGCTTTTCCGCCTCATGCTGACGTTTAATAAAATCGATAGCTGCATCCAGAAATTCCTGGTCTACGTCTTCCATTCTTTTTTTGGTCAATGGACCGGTATCCTCGATGCGGCCGTCGGCATAGCTATGGATTACGCCCCTGGGACCATAGTTCTTTCTGAAATTAGGGAAATCTTTTTCAGGTGGATAATCGCGTTTTTCAGGTTCTTCTTCAGCATTCAGGTGGTAGAGATTGCCAAAAAACTCGTCAAAACCGTGGTTTGTGGGCAGGTATTCGTCCCGATCTCCGAAATGGTTCTTTCCAAACTGGCCTGTGGAATAACCCAGAGGTTTCAGCAGTTCAGCAATTGTCGGGTCTTCGGAATGAAGTCCCATCTTGGCTCCGGGCATTCCCACCTTACTCAGTCCGGTACGGAAGGCGCTCTGGCCGGTGATAAACGAAGCTCTTCCGGCAGTACAGCTCTGCTCCCCATAAGAGTCCGTAAATCTGATACCTTCTTTTGCTATCCGGTCAATGTTTGGTGTTCTGTATCCCATCAGCCCGTCGCTGTAGCAGCTCAGGTTGGTGATTCCGATGTCATCTCCCCAGATGACCAGTATATTTGGTTTCTTTTCTGTCATTTAACCCCCCAAAATGGATTGATATCTCACTCGGCAATTTAAAGCAACCTTCCGCAGTTTGAGAGATAAATTTAATTTTTTTCTTCAATATACCCCATTTTTTCACAATCGCATAACTGATCCAGACTACATCTGAACCCTTTACTTTACCTGCTTCTCGTCTCCCTTTTCGCGTTATTTTTCCTGAGACCATGACAGCGTTTAAACTTTCGGCCGCTGCCGCAGGGACAGGGATCATTACGCCCTGCCCGGGCAAAAGCCTCTTCCAGAGCCAGGACCTTCATCACTTCTGTTGCCGGGTAGCCCCTGCGTATAAGAATTGCCAGGATCTGCATCGGAAAGTCGATATGCCGGAAGAAAGCTTTCCAGCCCTCGCACAGGTAGTTCAGTCCGGTTTCTCCTGCAGGAGTGGTAAGGAAGCGGTTTTTAGGGCATTCCCCCCTGCAGGCAAAGAGCACCTCACATTCCCGGCATACCTGCGGGAGAGTGTCGTTTTTGTCCTGCCCGAACCTGTACTGCTTTTCCGAAGCAGCAAGCTCAGAAATCTCATTTTCCAGAATATTGCCAAGCAGATAGTCCGGTTCCACAAAATGGTCGCATGAGTAAAGATCGCCATTGTGCTCCAGAACAAGCCCAATACCGCACATTTCCTCAAAAACGCACATGCCTGAAGGAAGCCCCAGCCATTTGCGTGCAGAAGCTTCAAAAGTCTGCACGAATACCTTTCCCACATCGTTTCTTACCCACTCGTCAAAAATGCGGCTCAAGAAACTGCCAAACTGCTCTGGCTGCACAGAACGGTCCGAAACTGTGTCTCCTCTCTGGTAAAGAGTATGCCCCTCTTCATTGATTCGCTCTACAACCGGAATAAACTGCATCCAGTCTGTCCCTGCTTCATCCCGAAGAAAGTGGTAGACTTCAAGTGGATAATTGGCGCTTACCCTATTTACTGTGGTCAGGACATTGTATTCAACACCGTGTTTTTGCAGCAGTCGAAGCCCCTTCATGACCTGGTCGAAAGTTCCATTCCCCCTTTTATCCACCCGATAGGCATCGTGCACTTCACGAGGACCGTCGATACTGATCCCTATGAGAAAATTGTTTTCCTTAAAAAACCGGCACCATTCGTCATCCAGCAGCGTGCCGTTTGTCTGCATCGTATTTTCGAATACCATCCCCGGTTTTCTGTACTTTTCCTGCAGTTCGATTGCACGCCGGTAAAAGTCTATTCCCATCAGAGTAGGTTCCCCTCCCTGCCAGGCAACGGTTACCTGCGAGCTGTGGTGGGCTTCGATAAGCTGCCGGATGTAGTTTTCCAGAACTTCATCTGACATGCGGAACCTGCTGCCTGGATAAAGCAGCTCTTTATCCAGAAAAAAACAGTAAGAACAGGCAAGGTTGCAAATTGCTCCTGTTGGCTTTGCCAGCACATGAATGCGTGGAGGCAGATGGTTCTTTGTCATTTTCGCTCCAGTTTCTAATTATTCGTTAATTCTTCCGGGTTTTGAAGCAATAGCCAGCCTGAGTATATTAAGTATAATTAGAATACTGGCCTTCAGGCAGTATTTCTGTTTACTGCTGTGACAATACCATGCGTGTTTCAGTTTATCTGCCCTTTCTTTCCCCTATATGTCAGTATCAAATCATTGTTCTTGTCTTACAATAAATTCCAGAAAACTTTCCAGAAAACTGCATTTTCTGAGGAACGATTTATCGATCAAAAATGGGTAAAGAACTAAATTTTTGCTCTACCCTGTGAACTCTTATTTATTCATGAAATGTTATTCTTGCCCTAAACTCGATTTCAGAAATATTTCAGAAACATTCGTATTTCCTGAGGATGTAGTTTCTCACTCAAATTTCAGTATGCAGGTGCAGCTTCTTCCTCGGCAAAGGCTTCACGTAGTTTGTTTTCTTCTTCTTTGGACAAGTTAGAGGCAATTAGTTCAAACTTCATTCCTCTGGCAGCTTCTGACACCTTATCCTGAACTGCATCACTGGTCATCAGGAAAAGAGCTGACGTACCTTCTGTCACTTTGCTCCGGACTGACCGTATAAAATCATCACTAATACCCACATCAGCCATAGAACCAGTCAGTGCTCCTAATGCGGCTCCAACAACCATACCAAATATGGGGATAAAGAAAATCAGTCCAAACAGCATGCCCCAAAAGGCACCACTAAGTGCGCCTACCCCGGCCATGCTGGTCAATTGTTTGGTTTTCGGTTTCTTTTTTCCTTCTGGCCAGCTAACTATAGCCGCGTCGTGCAGGTTAATCAATTGCCTCTTGCTTAAATCTTCAATCACATGAAGTGCCTTTTCAGCACCATCAGCTTTCTCAAACTTCAGAACTGTCAAAGTTGCTATAACTCGAACCCCCCTTTTATCATATTTTTGTTGCTTATTGCATCTTGATTCAGTTGGCCAATTGAGACGAAATCATCATCTCTGCGCTATTGTAAATCTTGAAAAAGCTGGGTTTTCTGTCTTCATCCTTAGCTACAAGTACTCTGCTGTCTTAGCATGCAGCAAAATAGTAACCGGGAAAGAGCATCGATTAAATATCTCGTTCACCCCAACTGAACCTTCGAGATTTTTCCCCAAGCTCGTTGTTCAATAATTTACTTTAAATAATTATTCTTTTACACATATTATTTTATGCATATTGATTTATTTTATCGGGTCTTCTGAATGTGATTTCTTTAATATAGAAGATGTTCTATTCTTTCTTGCTGATCTTATTTTCATCTTAAATTCTCACTCTATTCGGAAGCTGTTAACTCAGTTTCCTGGTTAGCAAATGAACAACGATATCAGAAGAAGGCATTGTTATATTTGCTTTTATTAGAGCTTTATAAATTAACTTATTCAGTTTTTCAGGTACTTTTGTATTGTTAACTATCGCCTGACCAAGCCTTGCATCAGTAGGAGAAAGCATAGCTCCTATAAGACCTGCTTCTGCAAGTGTTATATCTTTTAAAAGAAAAGCAGCAATAATAGCCCCAAAGAATATTGTAAGCGGCATGCCAATAAGTAGAAGCCGTCCTGGAAGTTTTTCTTCACGCAACAGTGCCTGCAAATCAATTTTTGAGGCATCGACCAGAAACCCTAAACTGGCGGAAACTAGTTTCTGGAGGTAGACCACGAATTCTTCTGGGTCTGTTGAAGATAAGGTGCTATACTCAGACATTCTTTGAGATTGTTATGCTGGTCTAACAGGTTGTGTCTTTACCCTTAGAAGTAATCCTTTTACTCCTCAAGTTGAACTCTTTCTACTTGAGCAATTTTCTGGCAACCACCCTCCTCATCCTTATAGTTGATCGGTTTTTTAGATTTCTATATCTCTTTTTACTTTCCCGGTGCTGAAGAAAGGTTTTCCTGCTTCTGCGTCTCCTCTTCAGGCATTTCTACCCTTTTTCCCATCTCTCCTCCTATAAACATCAGCAGGATAAGGCCTGCCAGTGCCACTACCATGATCATGACCATCACATCCGGGTCTGTGAAATTTAACGTGGCAATTGCCAGGGCTGCTGAAAGGTTGCGCTGGGCGGTCCCGAGGGCAAGCACTCTCCTGATAGGCCTGCTGGATCCTCCGAGGAAATAGCCTGTGGCAAATGAAACAAGCACAAAAACTACCGCTACTATAACCGCTGTAGTCCCGATGACATTAATAAGGTCTGAGAAATAGACCACAAAGAAAGCCACAAAAAGGACAAGTAATGAAAGGTTGGTAGCCTGGGTCATCAGGGGTAGGAGTCCATCGGCTACTTCTTCGTATCTGGCTCTGATGAACAGGGCAATTACAAGTGGGAGAAGCATTAGAAGGATAAGAGACTTTGCTATATCCCACGGGTTGACGGTAACTCCTGAGAGTAGAAGCGGCAAGACTATCGGGACATAAATAATAGTCACTACCATCAGGAGTACCATCAGCCCTACTGCAAAAGCAATATCCCCTTTTGCCACCTGTGCAAGTTTCGGGATAAACGGAGCTCCTGCGGAAGTGCCCAGAAGGAAAAGCCCGATGGAAAGTCCTTCTGAGAGTGGAAAAATCATAAGTATTGCAAGAGCGAGCATGGGTACGAATATGAAATTGGCTACGATGGATAAGATTACCAGTTTCGTGTTTCTCAGTGGGACAAGTATCTGCTGAACTGTAAGGGAGAAACCCATGGCAAGCATGCTGGAGAGTACGAAAATCAATGTCGAAAGGATACCAATTGTTTCAAGGAAACTCAAAAATGGAACAGGCTCAACCATTCTTCCTCCCTTCAGTTCAAAATTTCTCAGTTTATTCGTGTGCCATCTGATCAAGGGCTGCCGTAATTGTCAAGATAAATGCATTATCCCGGCCAGGAGCAATTTATGCTCCATAGTATCCCATATTCGAAACCACTTTTTTGAGATCTCTGCAACTTTTTTCCTCCCGGCTTCAATCCTATACTCGTGGTTCAGAATATTGCTCTGGACATTCATTTCAGGCCCATTTGGAACTTCAACTTTCCAGCGGTCTCGAAGAGGTGTGATCAGAGCTTTTTTGATAGTCGCAACTGTTTCACCTTCTGCATCTTGAATATCTATCATATCCCTGACCCGGAGAATCCATCATGTCCCTGACCCGGAGAAGCTTCTCTTTGAGTTATGTTCCTGACCCGGAGAAGCTTCTCTTTGAGTTATGTTCCTGACCCGGAGAAGCTTCTCTTTGAGTTATGTTCCTGACCCGGAGAAGCTTCTCTTTGAGTTATGTTCCTGACCCGGAGAAGCTACTCTTTGAGTTTATACAACTCTTTGCCCTGTGAATTCTTGATAATCAAAGTGTTTCGCACTCGAAGAGCTTTGCCGTCGACATAGAAAACTTTCTTTTCAGCTTCGTTTTCTATCCAGTAGTCATCTCCTATAGTAACGAGTTTTTCTTGTATCTTATAGCGTTGTACTCTTTCTTCTCCAAAACCCCCTGAGGCCTCCCATGATTCGCCTCATTAGAATTACCCTTTTTATTTAGTTTATTAAGAGGATAACTGAACATGTAAGGGAATTATTTATTGCCTTGCCAAGACCATGCGTGTTTCAGCTTCCTTGTCCTCGATCAGGTTGCCACTCACGTCCACGGCCACGCTGTAGATCTTGCCTGTGAACTCAAAAGGAGGCTCGTAATCAGGTGTAACCGGTGCTCCATGAGCTGAGCCACAGGTAATCCCACTGGTTAGACCGAGTACAAGCGGAGTCGTTACAGGAACCTCAGCCTGGCCGACTAATTTCCCGTCTATATAGAGCTGAGCCTTTCCAGGTGCACCCTTACCATTGGCAATATCTGGCTTACCGGTTACCTCAAACTCGAAGCGCAGTTGGTGCCTTCCCTCTGGAACATTTTCTCCGGATTCTACGTGATAAAGGGCCTTGGCTACATAGTTATGTACCCAGTGCAGCTTTCCGCCTTTAATATATAATGAATAGCCGGAATCGATACCACCATGGGCAAGCAGGATTCCTTCAGCACCTCCTGCTGGAATTTCTACATCGGCAGTGATGCTGTGTGTGCGGTTAAGAACCTTGACAGCTGCGTTTGCGGGAACTGGCTGAGTTCCGGGATAATAAACGTAGTTAATCCGATCGGCTGCAATCTGTGGCCGCTCATCAGCAAGGCGCAACACTCCTCGAGCATCGATAGGCAGCACATTATATTTTCCTGCCTCTGCATACCAGGTAGCAATCATCTCGATTAACTTCGGCCGGTTTTCTGCAGCTACATTCTCATTCTCTGTCCAATCCTTTTGGACATTGTAAAGTTCCCAGCCTTTTGCATCAAGCTCGGTCAACTTTTCTGCAGAAATCGGTTCACCAAAGGGTTTTCCTGCTTCAGTGAATGAAGGGCCAGGCCACGGACATACGGCACGCCAGCCTTCATGATACAGGGAGCGATGTCCCATCATCTCGAAATACTGGGTGTGGTGTCTGGTAGGTGCACTGGTATTGTCGAGAGTATGCGCAAAACTTACGCCTTCAATAGGCGATTGGGTTACACCTTTTATAGCAGTCGGAGGTTCGATTCCCAGGCAGTCCAGAACTGTAGGCACTATATCGATAACGTGAGCATACTGATTTCGGACTTCACCTCTTGCCTTTATTCCCCTGGGCCACTGGACTATGAATGGGTCGCTGACACCACCACGGTAGGTTTCACGTTTCCAGCGGCGGAAGGGCGTGTTTCCAGCAAAGGTCCAGCCCCAGGCATAGTGGTTGAAGGTCTCCGGACCCCCCAGCTTATCCAGCAATGAGAGGTTCTCCTCTAGCGACTCAGGCACGTTGTTGAAAAATAAATTCTCGTTGACCGATCCAGTAGAACCACCTTCGGAGCTGGCACCATTGTCAGAAATCACTATGATTAAGGTGTTTTCAAATTCACCTATGTCTTTCAGAAACTGCAGCAACCTGCCGATGTGGTAATCGGTGTGTTCCAGAAATCCGGCAAAGACCTCCATCATGCGGGCATAGAGCTTTTTTTCTTCCGGCGAGCATTCTTCCCAGGGCTTAACATCCGGGTCATGGCGGGATAGTTTTGCATCTTTTGGAACGATGCCCAGTTCCTTCTGCCGTGCGAATGTTTTCTCCCTGTAAGCCTCCCAACCGTCATCGAATTTTCCTCTGTACTTGTCTGGCCATTCCTTAGGAACATGATGAGGAGCATGCATGGCTCCCGTGCAGAAATACATGAAAAAAGGCTTGTTTGGAGCTACCTGTTTGGCATCGGCAATGAACTGGATAGCTTTGTCCGCCAGGTCCTCATTTAATGTGTAACCTTCTTCGGGAGTTTTTGGAGGGACTACTGCGTGATTGTCATGTACCAGCTCAGGGTAATACTGGTGAGTCTCACCTCCTAAAAAACCGTAGTAACACTCAAAGCCTCTTCCTAAAGGCCAGCGGTCATAAGGTCCGGCTGCCGAGATCTGGTCTGCAGGCGTCAGATGCCATTTGCCTATCGCGTAAGTGTTGTATCCATGTTCGAGAAGGATCTCCGACAAAAAACCGTTTTCAAAAGGTATATAGCCGTTGTAGCCGGGATAGCCTGTTGAACCCTCTGTAATACAGGCCATGTTGTTTGAATGGTGATTTCGGCCGGTCAATATGCACGAACGGCTGGGAGAGCACAATGCAGTCGTATGCATGTTGCTGTAAATTAGGCCTCCCGAAGCCAGGCTGTCCAGGTTTGGTGTCTGGATAGGGCTGCCATAGCACCCAAGCTGGCCAAATCCAGTGTCGTCCAGCACAATGAACAGTACATTAGGAGCGCCTTCTTTAGCCCGCAGTGGTTCGGGCCATGCTGGCTCTGACTGGTCAAACGTGCGCCCGATAACTCCTGGAAAAGTGGTTCCTGATTTGTATTCTTTAAGCGGCATTTATCCCCCGATCTATTTTGGATTACCTATAAAATTTATAAAAATAAGGGTGTGGAGAGGAACTGAATTTGTCCTGCACCCACCATTTTATTCCCACTCATTTTATTCTTGAATTTTTGTTCTTCACTTAAACTAAATTCTAGAGAATACGTGTTTTCCCAGAGAGGCGTTTTTTCGATCAAATTTTATCGTGCTGGAGCTGCTTCTTCTTCAGCGAATGCCTCATGCAGCTTTTTCTCTTCTTCTGCAGACAGATTGGTAGCAATGATTTCAAACTTGAACTGTTTCATAGCGTCTGCGACTCTGTCTTCTACAGCACCACTGGTCATCAAAAAGAGAGCTGAAGTGCCTTCAGTCACTTTTCCACGGACTGACTTTATGAAATCCTCATTGATACCCACATGAGACATGGAACCTGCAAGTGCGCCCATTGCCGCTCCAACAACCATACCAAATATGGGAATAAAAAAAATCAGGCCAAACAGCATACCCCAAAAAGCTCCACTCAACGCGCCTACACCTGCTAAATTGTGCAGTTGCTCTGTTTTTGGCTTCTTCTTCCCTTCAGGCCAGGTAACTATGGCTGCATCATGCAGATTGATCAATTGTCTTTTGCTTAAATCTTCAATCACATGAAGCGCTTTTTGGGCACCTTCGGCGGTATCAAACTCCAGAACTGTTAAAGTTTCCATTACTCAAACCTCCTTTATGTCGCACAGTTCGTTGATTGTTGTGTTTTCGTTTCAGTTCGCCAATAGAGGTGAGCCCATCATCTCCACTATCGTTTTGTAAATCTTGAAAAACCTGGGTTAATCATGTCTTCTTCCCCGGGTTACACATTTTCTGCTGTCTCAATATGCAACAGCATAGTAGTCGGGAAAGAGCCTTACTTAAACCGTCAAGCTTTTTGTAGCGGGGTTCAGGGAATGGCCAGTTTGTTGCAGGAAAGCTCCGGGTATGATTTTCTTCATGCAGTGTGATCCTACAATTTCGCATGTATTGATATCCTTCCACAGACCAGTGCCGCGTTAATCCTCAAGGATTCGATTATTTCGAAAAATTGCAATCTATTATGTACGACACTTTGTTTTATGTACGATATTTTGTTTTATGTACAGCACTTTGTTTTATGTACGACATTTTGTTATCTACATGACACCGTGCTATCCAGAGGTAGGCGGATCGATTAAAATTGTTTTTGAATTCTCGATTTCAACCTGGATGCTGAGATATGTCGAATATCTCTCTCATTACGAAAACCTCTTGCAGGAATCTATATGTTAATTTTTATACTGTCAACCCTCCCCAATAGAACCTCCGAGATCTCCCCAGGCTCGGTGTTCAATAAATCGCTTTATATAATTATTTTTTTATATATAATACTTTATGCATGTTGACTAATTTTATCGGATCTGCTGAGGAGAATTATTCTATAAAATTGAAGATGTTCTCTTCTTTCTGCTAATCTTATTTCCTTTTTTAATTCTCGTTTCTTTTGGAAATTGTTAACACATTTTCCTTGTCAGCAAAATGAATAATGACATCAGAAGAAGGCATCGCTATATTTGCATTTCTCAGAGCTTTATATATTGCCGTATTTAGTCGGTCCTCTGAAATTCTTGTCTCCACGTAATCCTCTATCCAGCATCTGGCTTTGAGCTTCATTCCTGACCCTGTAAACTCGAGTAAGAGGACCTGTATAGGATTTTCATGCATGATCCAGTCTTCGTGCTTCATAGCTTCAATAATCAGATCCCGTACGTACTCTATATCCGGGCCATAGGATACAACTACATCGATCTCGACACGGTATATCTTATCGGGTATGGAATAATTAGTGATCAAATCCATTCCGATTACAGAATTGGGGATTATTACAAGCCTATTGTCTCTTGTAAGAATACGCGTTGACCTCCACCCAATCTCTACCACGTCTCCCCACGTATCGAGTTTTTCGATTCGAATACGGTCTCCGATTCTGAAGGGGCGGTCAATTAAAAGCACAATTCCGGTAATTATATCAGCAAGGGTTGTCTGGGCTGCAAGTCCAATGATTATTCCACCGAGACCAAGAGCTGTAAGTGATGCGGTAAGTGCAGTCCCCGTGATCCCGAAATGTCTCAGGAGTATAACTATAGCTAGAAAACCGAAAACCAGCAGAAATATATATTGTATGGCGCGAACAATTCGCTGGTCAATTTTTTCCCGATCCCGCAAGGGTACCCTGGATAAGTACCAGTTTGAAGTGATAGATATGAGGCGAAGAATTATATAGGCTCCTATACTCCAGTAGAGAAGGAAGAAAAGATCATCCACTAATTTTGAATAGACACCTACAGACTCACTGAACAGCCTTACTGTCGCCTGCATGCCCTGCAGAATAATGTAAAGTAACAGGAGATTTTCTAGAAGGCGAAGAATTCGGTCATCAACTGTTGTTTTTGTCTTTTTGATTGCCGGCCAGAGCAAGCGCTTCAGAACTAATCGGCTTACTATTATGGCTCCTATTGTCAGCAACAGAATAACAGCCAGCCTCAGGAGAATTCTGCCAAGCGGCAGTATCTGTTCAATTTCAACCACTTACATTTCTCCCAGTCCCTAATTGTTTATGCTCTGTGACCGGTAATGACCGCTTTTTATTTTCATATTTTGCAGTTCTCCGTGTTGAAATACAGCAGGGCTGCCTTTTTCGCACTAATCATTTTCTTTTATAACCAGCTAATCAGGTTTGATGGTCTAGGTTATCGGAGCTTGTAGAAGTTTCTCCTACTTTCTTCCTTTCAGGTGCATCAGTAGGCAGCGCCGCTACTATGCGAGAATACCACTCACTTCCAGGGCCTGCTGTAGCTCCCTGTACAAAAACGCTTAGAAAAACAGTCGTGATCACGGCAAGACTTAGAGTTTCACTTCCCCCAATTCCTCCCGTTTCTTCCATAGCAATCAATAACAGAACAACAGATGCGAGACCTCTGGGCCCAAACCAGCCCAGAAAAAGTACGGTCTTAGTATGCAATTTCATGCCTATCAGGGAGATTGCCACAGGTATCATGCGGATAAGCGTAAGGCTAAACACCGCATAGATAAATATCGGCCAGCTGATTGAAAAAATTCTTGCAGCCGCTGTAATTCCGAATATGAAAAAAACTGCAAAACTAAGTATGCTTCCTTCAGCTTCTGTAAGGATGATCTCTTCTTCTGTAGCTTTTATTTTACCTGCAGCCTGAGTAATGAGACCGCCTGTAAAAGCGGCAATGAACCCACTACCGCCAATTAAGTCTGCTCCAAGCCAGGAAATGACAGCCAGAGACATAAATCCAATTTTGCGGTAAAGCCCCGCCATCCACCCGACTCTTACAGCTTTGCTCGAAAGCCATCCCCCTGCAAGCCCTATAGCTGCGCCCACAAGCACCCCTATACCTATCTGTTCAAACGCCAGGACAATAAAGGTACCTACTGGCCATTTTAGTGCCTCTCCTCTTGCTAGTATCAGAAAAAAGAGAAAGAATGGAATTGCACCCCCGTCATTGAGCCCACTCTCTACGTTAAGTGCCTGCCTGATTTTTGCAGGTACTTTTGTATTGTTAACTATTGCCTGACCAAGTCCGGCATCGGTAGGAGAAAGCATGGCTCCTATAAGACCTGCTTCTGCAAGTGTTATATCTTTTAAAAGAAAAGCGGCAACAATAGCTCCGAAGGCAATTGTTAGCGGCGTTCCAATTATTAGAAGCCGTCCTGGAAGTTTCTCTTCACTCAATAGTGTCTGCAGCTCAATTTTTGAGGCATCCGAGAATAAAGTCAGGACAAGTGCAAGCTCAGCTACACTAAGAACTGGAGTGCTGCTTGAAGAGAAACTCAAAAGGTCAAGTCCTTCCGGGCTGAGCAGCATTCCTGCTGTCACAAAGATCATAGGAGCTGTAACTACAGTACCTGAGATCCTTCGGGAGACAAGGCCAAAGAGAAAGAGCAGCACTGCAAAGGCTATGACAAAATATTCAATTTCTGATGTCATGAAAATTCCTTTTGTTTCAGGTTATGCCATCATGTTGCGTAGTCGATTGTTTCGGAATTGTCCAGCACAATGAACAGTACATTTGAAACACTCTTTTTGGCGCGCAATGCTTCCGTTCAGGCTGTTCAGACTGGCCAAACGTGCGTCCGATAACTCCTGGAAAAGTAGCTCATGATTTGTATTCTTTGAGTGGCACCCTCTCCATAAATCTTAAAATTCCGTTGAAGTTATAAAAAGGAGGAGATACTTATTTTTTGTTTTTCTCCCCAATTCATCTTATATTGAATTATTTTTATTGAATTATTTTTCTTGCTTTGCAATCGATCCCAGAAATATTTACATTCCCGGAAGGGTGGCTTGCTTGTCTATCAAAATTCAGTATGCAGGTGCTGCTTCTTCTTCGGCAAACGCTTCACGAAGTTTGTCTTCCTCTTCCTTAGACAGGTTGGATGCAATTATCTCAAACTTGAACTGTTTCATGGATTCGAAGACCTTATCCTGTACAGCATCACTGGTCATCAAAAAGAGGGCTGAGGTGCCTTCTGTAACTTTGCTGCGGACAGATCGGATAAAATCATCATTAATCCCAACATCCGCCATTGAACCGGTCAGTGCACCCAGTGTGGCTCCGACGACCAGACCAAATATGGGGACAAAAAAGATCAGGCCAAATAGCATTCCCCAAAAAGCTCCACTTAATGCGCCCGCACCTGATAAATCAGTCAATTGTTTGGTTTTTGGTTTCTTTTTACCTTCAGGCCAGGTGACTATGGCTGCATCATGCAGGTTGATCAGGTTCTGCTTGCTCAAATCCTTTACCACATCAAGTGCACGTTCTGCACCGTTAGCTGTGTCAAATTTCAGAACTGTTAAAGTTGCCATTATCAAGCTCCTTTCTGCTTTCAGATTTCTGCTTTCAGATTTCTGCTTTCAGATTTCTGCTTTCAGATTTCTGCTTTCAGATTTCTGCTTTCAGATTTCTGCTTTCAGATTCATTTCTGGTTATCGTGCCAGCCCGCCAATCAGGATTCTGGAGAAGAGCATCTCAGGTCCACAGTTTCTGGTGAGTATCCAGAGATAATTTATTTTTTGACCCAAAAAACCAGGCATATCAAAAGTCTCAGAAAGAACTATCAAAAAATAACAATTCAAGCCTGTATCCGGCTAAATTTTATATTTTCGACTCTCCCCCTTTATTGAACTGCGATATCTACCCTCAGAATTCGCGGCCCCACAATTTCAATTGTATATTTAGATTTTTATGTATATTAGATTATACCTATAATTCTATTTTAGTAGGATTTTATTAGGTTCGCTGTTCTATAGAATCTCAAGTCCATTTAAGTGCTAATATTAATTCCTGAAATCATCATATCCTTTGGAAACTGGTACTTTATTTTCATTCGAATACCCCGCTAGCTTGCTGCGGCGTGCACCAGCGCAACTTTGACTGTGATAAGCCAGATACTTGACCGGCTGAGCAGGCTAGAAGACAAGTTCCAGGAGCATGAAGAGTTAGTTTCTGGACATGGAAAAACTCCACAAGGAACAGCGCTTAAGGATGAACAAATTTATTCCCTGCTAAAAGACGTGGTTAACCCAGGGGTCGGGGTGGATATCATCAAACTGGGCCTGGTAAAGGAAGTAATAGTCGACGGACCAAATGTAGATGGATGACTAAGGTACAAAGATGAAAGAGGGATTGAATGTAAAAATGCACCTGCAAGAGAAGCAGGAATTGCGGACTCAATATTGACTTTAAGGGAACTTCTGACATTCAGGTGTTTTAAAACATCAATAAAATAAAAATGGATCATCTTCTTACAGATACAGTTTCGTTAACTTGTTGCAGGTTCTAGTGGAATAATATATGGGCCCTCTCCATCGTCTTTCACCAGAGCTCGTACACCATAGACCTCTTTTATATTCTCTACGGTGAGAACTGAAGCAGGTTTCCCAACTGCAAATATTTTACCCTCTTTCATCATGATTATTCTATCGGCATATCTCGAAGCCAGATTCAAGTCGTGAAGTGCCATGATTGCAGAGATTCCTTTGTTCTTCACGATGTTCTTAATAATCTCCATAACTTCGAGTTGATGCCTTATATCAAGATTGCTGGTTGGCTCGTCAAGAAGAAGAACACTTGCTTTCTGTGCAAGCGCCCGTGCGATAAGCACTTTTTGTTGCTGACCTCCACTGATTTCTTTAACATCTCTCATGGCAAACTCCGTTATACCAAGTAATTCCAGCACTTCAAGTACATTATCCAGGTCTTCTTTACTGCTTTTCCATCCAATGTACGGACGTCTGCCCATAAGAACGGTATCTATAACAGAAGCAGGAAAAACACCTTCAAGACTCTGCGGTACATAGCCCATTTTCCTTGCAACCTCTATTCTGCTCATTTTACTGACATTGTGATCGTCCAGTAATATGCTTCCTCTTTTCGGGCTCAGTATATGGTCGATACACCGGATAAGGGTGGATTTTCCGGTACCGTTTGGACCTACAATGCCAAGAACTTCTGCGCGATTCAATTCCAGTGATATATTCTCGAGCACAGATACGCTTTTATAAGCAAATTCAACATTGTTTACCTTCAGTTTCACCAGTATTCCCTCTTTCGTTTCATGATCATATACAGAAAAAGTGGAGCGCCCATGAAAGCAGTTATTGCTCCAACAGGAAGAATTATTGGAGCTAAAATTCTTCTTGCTACAAGGTCTGCACTGGTCAGCAGTAGTGAACCAAGAAGGCCAGATACCGGAAGAGCAAACCTGTTATCGCCTCCTACTGCAATTCGCGTGAAATGTGGAGCAACCAGGCCTATAAATCCTATTGTTCCCGTAAAGCACACAATACATGCAACCAGCAAAGTCGTTATTGACATCAGAATTATTCGGGTACGTTTGACATTTACACCCAGGCTTGCTGCGGTTTCGTCACCTGCAGCCATTAGATTGAGATCAAGCGACTTTATCATGAGCAGGGGGAGGCAGCATGTGAGTACGCCGAGAATAATAGTGATCTTAGGCCAGGAGGACCTATCAAGGTCACCTACTGTCCAGAATACTGCTTCTTTTACAGCCTCAGCTTCGCCAAAGTATTGAAGGATTGTTGTCATTGCAGCAAACAAATACATCATTGCAATGCCAGCCAGAATCATGGTTTCAGGCGTTGCACCTTTTCGGTTTGATAATCCAAGGATTATAAAAGAACATAATAGTGCGAATAGGAAAGCGTTACCTATTACAAGATAATTTCCTCCGGCAACACTTATGCCTGTAAGAATTGCAAGAGACGCCCCAAAGCCGGCACCTGAAGATATGCCAAGCGTATAGGGACTTGCAAGCGGGTTTTTGAGTACTGCCTGCGTTACACAGCCTGCAATCCCAAGCCCGAAACCAGCCACTATGCCCATGAATATTCGGGGAAGCCTGAGGTTCCATATACAAACATCGGCAAGCCAACCTGTCTCAAAATAAGCTGGAAATAACCTGTTCAGTATTGAGGAATAAGTCTCCCAGATAGAGAGGTTTGCAGATCCCATAGAGGCGGATATGCCTGATACGAGAATTATTGAGAATAGGAGGAAGAAAATAAAGAAGACCTTTTTTCCGATAAGATTATTGTACTGGCTTCTAACCTCTTCTTTAGTCAACGTATGCTGTTTCGTCTCCAAAGATACACATCCATTGCATTAGGCAATTTATTGTTTTTCATTCAGATCGTCGGGGAGATATAAACAAGACTTTCGTAGATGGTCTGCCGAAACCAAATTGCAACGGTTGCCAGTAAAGTCTCTTTCTGGTCTATTTTCCCTTCCCCATAAAATTCCGAAATCATCGCTACTGCTGTGATTGGAGAACCAAGAGATGTCATAAGCGCAATTCCCGAATGGGAAGTGAAATGTGCTCTGTGCAGTATCGGTTTCATTACCGGAAATAATCGACCAAATATCCCGAAATCAACTGTGGTACTCGCCATCAGTATGCCAGCAACCGTGAAAGGGAAAACATATATCCAGAGTTCAACAGCACGAACCACCGAAGCAATACCATGGCTTATGCTTTCTCTCCTTCTACAAGCGTCATTTTATTGAACACTTTGACAGACACGTTCACAAGCCCTGCCGCTTCAAACATGCTGATAACCTCTCCAGGGTCAGCACCATTGTAAAAGGGCAATTCTTTTCCTATCTCCTCTCCAAAGTGATGGTTTCCGGGATGAGAATGTCTAGCCGGAATGTCTGTCAGCACTTTGCCCCCGGATTTTGTCACTCTCGCCCATTCTTTAAATGCAGAAGCCGGGTTTGCCAGAGTCCAGATCAGGTGTCTACTGACAACCGCATCGAACTTCTCAGATTCAAATGAGAGATTTTCGGCATCTTCCACAACAAAATTTACGGAACTTCCGGCTATCTCCATTTTCTTTTTTGCTTTTTCCAGTTTACTCTGTGCCCAGTCTGCACCTGTGACATCATAACCCAACTCTGTCAGCAGCAGAGCTAAAAATCCGGTGCCTGTTCCCATATCCAGAATTTTCAGTTTCTGTTCGGTTCCCAGGATCTGGGTTATCGCTTCTGTCCAGAGTTCCTTTTCTTCTTCAGAGTGAACTCCATGTGCTGCAATGGCATCGTAATCGTGTTCTGCATTGTCCCACCATTCTCTAATTTGAGGTTTTACTTCCATACGTTCTCACCTATGTCCATAATAGTAAAAGTTGCAGTCATTATCTTTTTGTTATACAGGCCTTTTGCACTTTTTTCAGGGTCCCGGTGTCCAACCTTGAACATCCACTTTCCACTTTTTTCCAGTTCAATGTCAACTACGCCTTCCTGATTGGTTGGCACTTCAATAGGACTATCGCGGTTGTAGATATGTATTCCATAGACGGTTACATCCGGCAGTGGACGCTGGTCATAAAGTACTTTTAACAGGATGTGTTCTCCGACCTTATACCTCCTGTAGCTCAAAGGAATGATCTCCAGTTCATGCCCGATAATCAGGTCATATTCTGCGTGACAATCTCCTACAGGAATGATGTTTTTTGTATACTGCTGGTAATAATTTGGGCCCTCCAGTCCGGGATGAGGTAAATTGAGGATTCCGCCATCGTACTCTACTCCAATGGTGTGATATCCTTCGACAGCTGGAGTGAATTGCATCAGTAAGTGATTTTCTGTGACACTGACCTCGACTGCATGATTTTTTCCCCAGATACCAAAGACTCCAGGAGTTACTTTTTCAGTCTTAACCGCTTTGTCACTTTTCATATTATGTCCAAAGCAAAGGTCACATGCTATGGGATCTCCGGGGGAAAAATTATGCATACCGTACTCAATCCAGATTTCATGCCCACGTACGATATCGGGAAGATCTTCAACAAAAAAAGGTGAAGAGGCTTCCTTCTGGAAAGCTTTTTGAATCATGGTTCTCACTCTGGATAAGCCCAGGTTCCTTGAACCTCAATGTTATGGAACTTTTTGAGATACTCTTTGTGAATTTCTTCAGGGTTGATATCCTCAAAAAGCTCAGGATGCATGCATTTGGCAAAGTAGATACGCCCTATTACCCACCTGGGTCCCCCGATAATGTCCCTATCGATTAAGTAGACCCTGTTATTTTTCACAGCATTTACCTGCTCGAACCCTGGCCTGTTTGAAAGGACTTTTGTCAGCAGAACTTTCATATCCCCTTCTGTCTTTCCCGGACCGCTGTCAAATCCTTTCATTAAATCCGCAAACATAAAGTCAGGATTTTTCTCTATTACCCATTCAGGGTCAACTTCAATGGAAGTGCCTGCCAATCCTGTGGCGATATTGCGCCCGCCTGTTCCTTCAGCCACCTGACCTGCGCTGGGATCGTTCGGAGTTATTGCCTTCCAGTTCTCTTCTCCCCCTGACATATACTCATAGTAGAAAGTCGGCATGCTGTCAGACTTCAGGCTTCTGATTCGTTCGTTTACAAGATTTTCATAGCCCTGCATCCAGTTGAGGAGTTCATTTGCTTCTTTTTCTTTCCCCAGGGCAAAACCCATAGTTGTTAAGTCAGAGTATATTGTTTTCTTAGAGGCAAGCCCCATTACAACAACAGAGGTATTCGGAAGATTTTCGGCTATTTGGTCGGCACTTTCTGCCTGCGAGATAGGCAGCAGAACTATATCGGGATTAAGAGTCAGAATCATTTCATAATTAACCGATTGGCTGTGCACTGCAACTTCCGGAAGATCCAGAAGCCCAAACTCAGCCATACGCTCATGAAAAGCCTTGTCCACTCCTACAATCATGTCTCCTGTTCCGAGAGCAAGCAAAGCTTCCGTAGTACGGTAATCCGTGGGGATGATCCTTTTTACAGGCAGAGTTATATTTACTTGCCTGCCAACTCCATCAACAAGTGTAAGCTCTTTTGCTTTTCCAAGATTGATAAGCTCGATTTTAGTTACATCAAGTATGTTAGTACTGTTATCACACGTTGCATCTGCAAACTGCGTTTGGTTTTTGGAGCCCAGAATGATGCTTTCAGTGTATTCCACATCTTTCATATCTATGGTCTTGTCTCCGTTAGCATTTCCAAGAATGCTGAGTGTGACATTCGATACATCTTCAGAGTCAGAAAGATTCGCAGAATTAGACACATTTGCAGAAACAGACGAATTTAGGGAATCGGATGCATTTATGGAGTTTGATGCATTTACAGAATCCGATGCAAATGTGGGCAATGTAAGAAGAATCAAACCAATGATCATTCCAACCAGGAACTCTATTTTCATGTTATCACCTCTGTTTACCCCTGGCCAGACAGACAACTGCAGTCAAACCAATCAGAGAGAGTTCTATTTCAAACCCGGGTGTGGCTGTTTGTTTCGTATCTGCTTCTTGTTCTTCCCCTTCTTTTCCGTCATCATTGGAATCTCCCCAGATGGTATCGATACGTTTAGCTTCTGTGTTTCCTAGCAGTCCGTTGGAAATTATAAGGTCACCTTTACCATTACTCATCACTTCAAACCCGATTTTGGCCAGTTCTCCAGAACCACTTACGCCGGTGACTCCTTCCAGGTTAAAAATCACTCTGGCAGTCTTACTGTCAACTGAACGCCATTGCACCGGTATTTCCGTATTCCCGATACTACCGTTTTCGACGCTAACAATTTTCAGGACATCCGGATTGAATACCAGATCAAACTGTCCCGCATCAAGATTTTCAACATTATCGATACTTACAGTTGCATAAACCGTATTTCCCTTCACCAGCTCAGGCATGTTTAAGCTGACAGTTGTCTGCTGCGCCTGGCATGGGACTGCCGCAAACATCATCAGTACAGCAAAGCAAATCCCGAGGAGGGTTCCTCTCTTTAACTCCATCCATGAATTTTTTTTCATCCGATCACCCCTGAGACCTCTAAACACAGGCTGTCTTAATTCGGTCAGAACTCCACAGCTGGATAACAGATTTAATTGCCTTGTGTGCTGGAATGACAAATTATTGAAAGTGTTGCTACACCCAGTAATAATGCTACACTCGATCACAGCTACGAATCTAATGCCATTCCGGCACTTTGGAATACTAGCAGAGGAAGCTGTTTCTTTCCCATAATTTCCATAAAATTGCAGGGACTTTGTTTTTGATTACTCATACTAATTTCCAAAAAAGTATTAATTATGTAAGATATTAATCTTTCTATTTAATACTAAATTAGCCTTAAATTTTTCTTGAGTAATATTAACTTATTAGTTTTCATATTTTTATTATTACTATTATATGTTGAATTAGGAGTTTTGCAAAGATAAAGCTAAAACAAAAAATTTACGCTCTATTAATGGCGATCATACCTTTTTTCAGGGCCAGTGGTACACCTATCGAGCCAGTAGTACGCCTGTCGAAAGTGGATCTGCAAGTCGGAGACCGCAATATCCGCAGGAAAATTCGAGTAAGAGTGAATCTGGCAAATCGGCTAAAATACGCTTAAAAATGCGGAGCTTAGGTTGAACACTTGCCGGAAAAATCGCAATTTCAGAAGACTTGACATAAAAAGTTTCTTTTCCTGCAGTTGCTTAAAGTGTCTATTCTTTACCGAATTTTGAAAAACCAAAAAGGAAAATTTTTAAACATCAACTTGATATGATTTTACGGTGTTTGGCAGTTGGTCGACCAGGAGAAAATTCACAATCAATGTCTAAGCAATGATCCAGAAAAACATATACATGCGTTAGAAGAATTAGAGAATTCCTTCTCATTAATGCCAGATAAGCAACAGGCATGGAATGATTTACATAGACTGACCAATAATCAAGATTATCATGTGAGATATAGGGCTGCTAAAGCTCTTGCTTTTGCGTTTTCTCAAATGCCAGATAAACAAAAGGCATGGAATGATTTACTTAGATTAACAAATAATAAAGACAGTGATGTAAGATATAGCACGGTCGAATCTCTTGGTTCAGTGTTTTCTCAGGTACCTGATAAACAAAAGGCATGGGACGAATTGGTTAAGCTAACTTCTGATGAAGAATGGAAAGTGAGATCTAAAGCAGTTAACACTCTTCAGGCTTTGTTTTTTAATGCTCCGGATAAACAAAAAGCATGGGATGAGTTAGTTAAATTAACCTCTGATGAAGAAAGTGGTGTGAGATATCAGGCATCTTCTGCTCTTGATTCTGTGTTTCCTCAAGTTCCAGATAAACAAAAGGCATGGAAAGACTTACATGAACTAACTTTTCATGAAGATGATTATGTGAGATCTAATGCAGCTAGTGCTCTTTGTTCTGCATTTTCTGAATTACCAAATAAACAGGCCTGGGACGATTTACATAGACTGACCAATGATGAAGCCAGTTCTGTAAGATATTATGTAGCTTATGCTCTTGGTTCAGTGTTTTCTCAGGTACCTGATAAACAACAGGCTTGGAAAGACTTACATAGACTGACCAATGATGAAGATAGTAGTGTTAGGTCTAATGTTGCTTCTTCTCTTGGTTTAGTGTTTTCTCAGGTACTTGATAAACAACAAGCCTGGGACGATTTACATAAACTTACCGATGATAAAGATAGTGGTGTTAGGTCTAATGTTGCTTCTACTCTTGGTTTAGTATTTTCTCTGGTGCTTGATAAGCAGCAGGCTTGGGACGATTTACATAGACTTACAAATGATGTAGATAGGTGTGTGAGATCCAGTGCCTCCTTTTCCCTTGGCTCTGCATTTTCTCAAGTACCATATAAAGAACAGGCATTGGACGATTTAAATAGGCTGACCAAAGATGAATACTGTTCTGTTAGAACCTTCGCAAATCATTCTCTGGGGAAAGTTTCTATATTCAAGGCTTCCAAAGCAGAAAATGAAGAGAATTACAAAAAGGAATTAGAAAACGCAATTGAGTTTTTCGAAAAAGCAATAATTGGATCGCCTGATAAATGGTATAGTCTACCTAAATTTTGTCTTCTTTTTTATCGCTCATTTCACTCTATTATTTTTAAAAGGCAGGAGTCAAAAGAAGAAATTAATGAATGCTTAGCAGCAGTGAAATCTACAATTGAAGGGTCAAAGAGCAAGAAGTTGCTTTTTGAAGCTGTTCAAAACCTTGCGAGAGCATTAGATGAAATTCAAAGTCTAAAAAATCTGGACTTAGAAGCAAAAAAAAGTGAGCTTAACTCTTATAGACAATATTGTGATCTTGCAGCAGAACTGATGAAATATACTGATGACAAAGCACCCTTTGCAACAGAAGTTCTGAGAAAAGGGCTACCCATTTTGGATAGAAATTTGAAAGCGATTATCGAAGAAATTCAAAAGAAATCAAAGATTGCTTGTAAGGAATCGAAAGGAACAGAAGCAGAAGAAATTGTATGTGATATCAATAAAGAAATCCAGAATGTTATCTTTGATTATCAGGTACAATATCTAGAAGCAACTAAAATTCTAGAAGATATTTTATCTATTATAAAAATGAAAATCCCCCAAATTCCTGAAAACAAGCTAATTCTTAGCAAAATTGAAGCTGTTGATGATAGAATAATTTCTGCGGATAAGTATCATGACCTACCTCTTATTATTTCTCTGATGTCTACTGTTAAAGTGGTTCCAAAGCAAGAAATAGATCAAATACACCGTAAAATAGAATATATCTCTGGCAAGTCTGACCTTATCTATGATAAGACTATTAGGATTGATGCCAAGCTGGATGATATCAGATTCGCCATCTTTCGAATTAAACTGAATTCACATAATGTTATATCAAATCTTGACGCAATGGCAAAAGAATTGGAAAAGCTAAATAAAATTGTGAAACTAAATGAATCCTGTTTAGACAAATCGAGTTCCACCCAAGTTAAAGAATTAAATGATGTAAATAATAACATACAAGACCGCTTGGATGACTTATCAAGTTTAATTGATGACCTTCCTAAAAATAATGATATCAAGGAAATTCTAGAGAGATTGAACAAATTAAAACAATCAGATCCAGACATATTGCTACAGAGATCGTCAGGTATAGCTTCGTTAATTAGTTTTTTTGTTATGTTTGCGCAGATGTATCAGGGTTATATTTGTTAAAAAAGTCCCGAACATTAAATATGATTTTTTTGTGCAACTAAACACTCTAAAAGCCATTCACATCCTACTACTCAGAATTCTGTAGAATTGACTCATAAATTATCCCTTAAAAACGTATATTAAATACAATATTCTATTTTTAATATTGTCTAATTTTCAATAGATATATGTTTCTAAAATACATACAATGCCTGTATTTTTATAGTGTAACCGCATTATAAATCTTGTGACCATAGTATGGAAGAGCCAATACTTGACAATTTTTCATATCACTATCCACCTGACCTTTTAGCAGCTTTGATTGAAACAATTCCAACTCTTGTCAAGTCGAAGAAACTTTTACTTTCATTTTTTAGAAGTGCAGGTGTTAGTACATCTATTTTAGAACCTTATAAAGATATAATCTCAAAAGATAAGGACTCTATCAAGATGTACGATATCACACATGAATTATTGATAGCATTGAACGAGCAAGGAGATCAAGCACTTTCAGCAAGACGTAAAATTTTACAGGCAGTAGTTGATTTTGAAGACTTTGATACCTGCTGTTATGAAAATAGACGCAATGAGGCTAGGGGTTTGGTTTGGAAAGTGCGAGAAATTGTAAATAGGAAAGATAGTTTCACAAGAATGCGTATTGAAAAAGAAAACGAGAAACTCAAGAATTTTAAACATAAGGAAGCTGCTTTACTTGCAGAGCAGAATAAGAAAAGGGAACGTATTAAGAAAGTACAATCTGATTTAACTTCGTTATTTAAGGATGAAAACTCACAGAAAAGAGGTAAAGCTCTTGAAAAGGTGTTAAATGAACTATTCGATTGTTATGGAGTTTTAGTTCGTGAATCCTTCACAATATCAGGAAATAATTCTGAAGGAATTGTAGAACAGATTGATGGACTAATTGAGTTTGAAAACGTTCTTTATTTAGTTGAAATGAAATGGTGGAAATATCCCATCGGTAAATCGGAAGTTAACAACCACATAGTACGTATACAAGAGAGAGGAGGACACGTAAGAGGACTTTATATATCATTTTCGGATTATACTGAGCCATCCATTACAGCGTGCCATAATGCTTTAAATTATGGTGTAATTGTTGTGTTAGCAAAACTTGAAGAGATTTTCAGATTGCTAGAAACTGAAGCTGATTTGAAAAATTGGCTTAAAACAAAGATAACAGCCGCCCTGATCGACAAAAAACCTCTTTTACTTTAGTTTTAGGCAACTCAACTAAGGATAATAAATTATATTTTTGCTACTTAGCAGTCCAATTTTAATTATACAGCTCTCATAATACAACTACCTGTTTTACTTTCGTCATACCTGAATGTAAAAACGATTTTAACCTAACTCCCTTTTACCAGATAACTGCACAGTTACAGAATCTGGGCCGCTCGATATTTAAACATTAAAAACAAAAAAGCGCCCAGGAATTTATCTCATAAAGCGCTCACTGTGTATCCTGTACAGGATATATATTCATGCCTGCCCTTTGTTCTAAAGAATTCATTTCTTCTATACAATGGTGATCTTTTGTCTACAAAAATTAGCCGTGAAAGTTTTATTCGGTCTATAGCAGACCTTTTAAGAAAAACGGAAACCGAACTTCCTGATGATGTAGTAAACGCAATCAGGAAAGCTGAGGCCGCAGAAGAAAATCAGGTTGCAAAATTTCAGCTTCGAGCAATCCTGAAGAACCTTGAAATTGCAAAAAAACACAGAGTCCCCATGTGCCAGGACACTGGCATCATGATCTTTTTTGCAGAAATCGGGAGCGAGTTTCAGCCAGGTTTTGACCTTGAGGCTGCAATCAGGGAATCAGTGGTCCTTGCAACAGCTGAAATTCCTCTCCGGCCAAACGCAGTCGATCCCCTGACCCGAAAGAACAGCGGAAATAATACAGGGGTTGGAATTCCGGATATTCACTGGAAAATCGTCCCCGGAAACCAGTTAAAGATCACAGCTGCCCCTAAAGGCGCAGGTTCGGAAAATATGAGTTCGCTGAGGATGTTTAACCCTACAGAAACCGGAAGCATCAAAAACTTCGTGCTCGAAACCATAGTGAACGCCGGAGGAATGCCCTGCCCTCCACTGACCATCGGCGTTGGGATTGGGGGTTCTTTTGACGCAGCAGCCAGGCTTGCAAAAGAATCCCTGCTTGAGCCCCTTGACGCCCCGATGGAAGGACTGGAAAGAGAAATCTTTGAGGCTGTAAACGCCCTTGGGATAGGCTGTATGGGGCTTGGCGGCAGCACAACTGCCCTTGCAGTGCGCGTAAAAACTGCTCACTGCCACACTGCGTCCCTTCCGGTTGCAGTAAATATCCAGTGCTGGGCGAATCGACATGCTTCGGTTGTATTTGGGGGGGATGAGTAATGGAATATCACCTGAAAACTCCGCTGAAGAAAGAAGATATCGAGAGACTCAATGCCGGAGATATCGTCTATATCTCAGGAGAAATCCTGACAGCCAGGGACGAAGCCCATGCCAGAATTCTTGAAATGGGAGAAAAGAAAGAAGAACTTCCTTTTTCCCTGGAAGGTGCTGTAATCTACCACTGCGGTCCTCTTATGCAGAAAACCGAAAACGGCTGGAAAGTAGTGTCTGCTGGCCCTACAACCAGCGGCAGGATGTCAAAAATGACTCCTCCTCTCCTGATAGCCCATAAAGTTCGGGCAATTATTGGAAAAGGCGGGATGAAAGGCGTAGCTGATGCCTTGAAGAATGGGTCTGTCTATCTTGCTTATACAGGCGGATGTGCAGCTCTTGCGGCAGAGTTAATTAAGGAAGTAAAAGCCGTCCACTGGCTTGACCTTGGGATGCCTGAAGCTGTCTGGGTGCTCAGAGTGGAAGAATTCGGGCCTCTTATTGTAGGGATTGATGTAAAAGGAAAGGACATCTTTGCCGAGGTAAGGGAAAAAGCTCAAAAACAGCTTGAAAAGCAAGGGTAAGTTTTTGAAAGGCTTAAAAAACATAGAAAAAGTATTAAAATGTTTAAAACGCAGGAATAAGTTCCTAAAAGGAAGTTTCTAAAAGGCTTGAAAATCAGGGATAAGGACAGCATTTCTTCATTAGCTGACAGCAGAGATTGAGGGTGACAGGAAGATGTCGTCCGGGTCTTTACTTCACTCTCAAATAGGCTGTCGGTAGCTAATTCGGAAAACGGTTTTTTGAATAGGCTGCCGGATTAGCAGGTTCAGGAAGAAGGTTTTGCGTTTTGCAGATTTTTGAAGATATCTCAAAGTCCACTTACTTGCAATCATTTTCAAGTTGTCGGAAGGCTTTTACAAGAGATTCCATTTTTCTAACAATGATTTTCCCGAGAATGGAAAGCTCATATATCTTTTCTTCCTGAATCACGAGCCCTTTTTCCTTCAGTTTTTTAAGCTGGGGCAGGATCGCGACTGAGTTCGTATCAAGCTCATTATTGATCTCTTCAATGGTTCGAGGCTTTTCTTTGAGGAGGAGAAGCAGGTCGGTCCTTTTTTCGGAAGACAAAAGAATTGTGATCAGGTTAGATCTCATCACTTTTACTTTATAAAGGATAAATATATATTTTATCATCCTTAAATTTAAATTCCTTAATAGATTAGTTCAAGGATTTTGCTTAGTAGAAAAGTCCTGTTTTTCAAATAGTATTACCAGAAAATAGATAGACGTCTTTTACTCTCAATAAAATGAATAAAATCGAAAAAGCATATTCATCCTGCAATATATTTCAAAAAATTCATCCAACCTTAAATCCTCTCATATTCTTTCGAGCTATCGATTATTTTTATATCTCAGTTTGCGAATGAACCAGGATCTTAGACGGGAGAAAGATTGAGACAATTATGCCGAGTATCGCAAAAACCACCAGTCCCCAGAGGGAAGCTTTTATCCCGTGGATGCGAACGATTTCGTTTACTCTCAAGACCTTCTGTGAAAGGTCAGGAGAAGCATCTTTCAGGATAGCTGTCAATTCTTCATCGCTCAAAAAGCGGGCGTTATCCTCTACTGCCGATATCATGGAAGGCTTGAGATCTTCTGGAATAGCAGTACTTTCATTAATGAGGTTAGTGGCTCCTCCAACCAGGCCCACAATAACTATGGAACCCATCAGGGCAGTTCTTCTTTCTATGTCAACGCCTCCTGTAGTAAAATATAAAGGCGTAATCTCTGCGGGAAGAAGCTTATCTCATTCTGTTTATCTACAGAAAGAAGCTTACTTCATTCTGTTTATCCACAGGAAGAAGCTTACTTCATTCTGTTTATTGCAGGAAAAAGCTCACATAATTATGTTTACAGCCAGTAGACCCAGAAATTAAAGAAGAAGCAGGAAGGCATAAACTTTTTTCATTACTTAAGAACCGTAATCTATGCCACCTGCATCTTCGCTCGTTAACCCATTCTGAATGCTTCCCTTACACCCGGCAGCATGATATAGATGAGAATTAGGGTATTCGCGAGAACTGATAAATTCACATCATACCATGAACCTCCTGTAACCAGTAACACAAAATCAATGCACAGGTTGAATATCGTAATAATAGCCAGAAACATCCAGGCTTGCTGGTCCACCTGCCAGAGCATCTGAGCCAGCCACACCCATATGTAGGCGAGCAGGCCATAAAGCAGTGCATACCATAGATTGAAAACACGGCCCTCGATTACCCCTAAAAAGGGCAAAAAGCCGAGAAACCGAAGCATTACAATAGCGTTTAAAAACGCCAGAACAACAGCTACAAAAGTTAGTATTGTGACACCAATAGGTCTTTCCATACTTAAATCCCCCCTGTCCTGCGATAGCCTGCGTCAGGTTCTCATTTTTAATCCCCAGATAAGTGACCCGATTCCTCCGAGAATAAGGAAAAAACCGAATATCCATGGTAAGAACAGGACCCCTACCAGAGAATTGGTTAGAAGAAGCAGGCCGATAATTATGGTGAGGACACCGATGATTCCTATTCCCCACCCTCCTCCTTTAAGGGCCAGGACAATTTTTACGACCCCGTTGATAATAGCCCATACCCCTATGAAAATAACGAATAATGTAAGGACTATGAAAGGACTGTAGATTGGGTATGTCAGTATAACAACTCCTGCAATAATGCTCAGGATACCCGAAAGCAATTTCCATACCCTATTTCCCGAAAATATCAGAGCCCCTATGACAGAAAGAATCCCTTCTGCCAGCCAGAAAATACCAAGAATCTGTACAAGAAAAACAGTGGTTGCTGCAGGCCTGTATAGGAGGAATACTCCTACAAGTATGGCAATGATCCCTTCCAGAAGAACCACCCACCAGGGTACCTGCAGTATTTCATACCCAATTTCATATTCAGATTCAATTGATTGTTCCGTAACATCAGCTGGTTGTTCCATATAGTCCACTCCCCAAACATTAGTTCTTCAACCAGTACTCCCTGCGGCTGGAATAATACCTGAGCACCGTCAAAGGAATATCTTTTGTCCCATATGGGACTTCGTGCTTCTGGATGATTTATTTGCTTTTAGAAATAGCCCGAGTCAAAGAGAATATCCTTCCCCCTCTCAAAGAAGAATAGTCTCCTTCTCCAGGTTCAATTCATCGATGGAGTCAGCCATGATTGTGCAATCTCCCCTCATAAATACCGCATAACATTGCTGTTAAAGAACATTGACTGAATGCACTTTTACTAAATGCAATTTTAATGAATACGCTTTTTCCATCGCGAATTACCGGTATGACGCAGGCTAACGTAAAATGTTTATTTATCGCTCAACATCACAAGATAGGATACTATAAAATATAGGTTTTCAATATTTATCCATCTTCAAGCTTTACCAGAGACGAAGCAGTGGTCTAAATAATTATATATTAATTATTATATATAAACTATTTTATTATTTGTTTTCAAAATGTTTTCGAGTTAATAAAAAATGTTCGATAACATTCCGCAGGCAAGCAGATAAAAGAGAAAACAGGTAAATAAGGAAGCTGTTTAAATAGTATCTCATCGTCCAGAGGATCAGTAATGAATCCGACAAATCAACGGGATATTCCCCTTTATATCTATCATGCCGGGCAGTGTGACCCGAAAAAATGCACCGGAAGGAAATTGGCTCGCTTTGACCTTGCCCGTCTTTACGACAGGATCTCAAGGTTGCCAAGGTCAGCGATCCTTCTTGACCCTACTGCAGAAAAAGCCATTTCTCCTGCCGACGATTACAGAAAAGGTATCATCGTACTCGATTGCTCCTGGGAAGAAGTGGAAAGGGTTTTTCCCGAACTTGCGAAGCTGAACCTTGAGCACAGGGCCCTTCCATACCTGCTTGCAGGCAATCCTGTAAATTTCGGAAGGCCCTTCAAACTTAATTCAGCCGAAGCTTTTGCAGCAGCTCTCTACATTCTGGGGCATAAAGAACAGGCTGAAAAAGTCCTCTCCAAGTTTAACTGGGGGCACAGTTTTCTTGAACTCAATAAGGAACCGCTTGAAGAGTATGCAACCGCAAAGAACAGTACGGAGATCGTGGAAATTCAGAGTCATTACTTCTAATTACCTATTGTCTATTATCTCTGACTATCCATTGTCCATTATCTCTGACTATCCATTGTCTATTATCTCTTACTATCCATTGTCCAGTATCTTTGACTATATATTGTCTATTATCTCTTACTATCCATTGTCCAGTATCTTTGACTATATATTGTCCATAATTTCTGAATATCCACTATTTTCAACTATTTTTAAAAACCAGCAAATTCGGGCTTATTCTAAGAAAAATACTCTTAAAAGACCTGAAATGAAGAAAAGGGTGTTTGCGCAATGAACGTACCTGTGAAAGCAGAGGCCAGAAAACAGATAGGAGTTATAGGTGCAGGGGCTTGCTGCAGCGAGGTCAGGGCTCTTGCAGAAAGGGTGGGAAGAGAGATCGCAAAAAGAGGGGCGGTTCTGCTCTGCGGAGGTCTGGGCGGAGTTATGGAGGCTGCTGCATACGGAGCAAAGCAGGAAGGAGGAATAACCCTGGGGATTTTGCCCGGAGCCCTGAGGGAAGAAGCAAATCTCTGGATAGATATTGCGGTTGTTAGCGGAATGGGGCATGCCAGAAATGCTCTTATAGCGCAGTCCTCGGATGCATTGATTGCGGTTAATGGAGAATACGGAACACTTTCGGAGATAGCTCTGGGTCTGAAGATGGGGAAACCTGTAGTCGTGGTTGAACCAGGCTGGAAAATCGAAGGCGTTCACAGGGCAAAAAATCCGGAAGAAGCCGTAGAACTTGCTTTCAGGCTGATTGAAGATAAGGGAGCATCTTTAAAGGGAAGTACTGGGGAAAAGTACTAAAAAAACAGCTAAATACAGTTTAATACCGTTAAATAAAGTTAAATACAGCTTAATACATCTTAATACAGTTTAATACTTCTTAATAATTCTTAATACATCCTAATATACCCTAATACATCTTAATACCGCTAAAACACAGCTAAATACCGCTTAATACAACTAAAACACAGTTAAAAAACAGCTAAATACGTATCCTCTTCAAATTGAGTGGAAACCCCTCAATTTCCACTCACTGAGCTTTTTCTCTGATGATTTGAGCTAAAGATGGCATCTCACATATACTGCTGACTCTATCGCATATGTACTGATATGCACTTACCCCCAGTTTCTTTGCTGTCTGAATAATCGTCATAAATGTATCATTTGCTTTTGTTCCTTCCTCTGTTATGGTTTGAAGGCTCACATCTCTTTTTCTGACCTTTGCTCTTGCTGCCAGTTCCGCTGCATTGTTATGCAGCGGAATCTCTGGCAAAATCAGTACCTTTAACAACTGTTCCTTGTTCTCTTTCGTCTTAGCGATTCTTTCATCCAGCTGTTCATATCCTGTTTTGGTAGAAAACAACTGATCAAACTTAATGGATAATTGCTCCGCTACCTCTGAATCTGGTTTTATTCTAAACTTACAAAGCTCACCATAAAAGTCCCAGTACCTGTCCAGAAAAGCTTCCAGCTTTTCTCTATGATAAGGAACTACTGGCCTCAATTTCTTGTAGTTTCTACCATCATGAATCCAGCAAAGAGCATGATGATATGCAATTTGCCTGAATTGACGTGCATCATCACTCAAAAGTGTGGTAACCACAGGTATGTTTGTCATCTGATGATATGCCGCAATTGCACCGGCTTCAAGAACTTTCTTCTTAGTAGTTTTTCTACCATGCAAAAAAATACAATCCAGTTTTCGACGCATTTCCTCGTCACTGAATATTTTGTTTTTTAAAGAAGAGAGCTTTTCTATCCATCTTTGGGAAACATTAAACGTTTTCATTAGATCAAATGCTTCCTCATTAAAGCAGTACGTTTTTTCTTTTCCACATAAAAGCACATCTAAAATGGTTTCCCGGTTCTTATTTGGAACTGTAAAATAAGCAGCATAATAAAGATTGCAAAGAATCTGAGTATAATAATTGACACCATTGACTCTTGCACCTGTATCATCAATCTGCTGATAAGGCGTAGCCTTAAGACCTTCCAGAAAAATCTCGGCTTTCTCCTGATGAAAAATATCAATATCTTTTGTCAAGATTCGAGAAATAGTGGCTTTAGATATATGGACACCGMTATTTTTTAGGAATTCATGTATCTTGGGTTCTGAAACATTAGCAACATGATTAAGAGTGATTATAAGAGATTTGATCCCAGGACCAAACTCACCCTTTACGCCTTGTGGCAATTTTCCTGCATATGTTTTATGCTCAGAAGGAGAATAAAATATCTCTATCCTGTATTTTGTGTTCTCAGGCTTTATGGATATATCCTGAATTATTACGTCTCTATAACCTTTAAGATACGCATCACTGGGTAAATTGGATCTATTAACTTTACATGTTTCAGTTCGATGAACCTCTACTTTGTCCAGTTTAGATTTAGGCTCTTTATCCTATGGAATCTTTCTTTTTCTTCTCTCTTTTTCAGAAGAAATGTCTTCATGCTTTTTAGAGCCACGAATCTTAGGTTTGGCTTTTTCACCTTTGAGTAAGTTGATTTCATCTCGAAGCTTCTGGTTCTCTGCCTTGAGGAATTCAATCTCTTCATTCTGTTTTTCAATTATAGCAAACAAAATGCGAAAAGCTTTGGCATATCTTTCATCTTTAATTTCATCAGGATTGATGTCCAGTGAAGCAAGCAATTGTTTTAAAGCTTCAAGTTCCATTTTTCTACTCCAAAATATGATAAGGGAAAATGGAACTACTATTATAGTTTTTATGTGGTCGAAAATACATTACTGCTTTCGCCCATACAATTTGAAGAGGATACCATTCTTTTTATGGCAACTGTCTATTCTATTTTTACTTTGTTCTTGTCAGCGACCGCCTGATAGCTGTTCTCTTCATGAGCATGCGGGCGTGGAGGTAAGTTTCAGATTAATTGTATCCTCTTCAAATTTGATGGGTTTTTAATCGACTCTGTTCCAAAATATAGTGATTTTTGCATTTCTTCCTAGATTAGGCAGGTGCGACAAGAAGCTATACTATGAATTGCGTCATACGCTACCTTTTCCATTTGAGGTAATCCTAGTGTGACATGCATAAATGGTAACGTTTGTGTGTGAAGCTCACATGACAATATCAAGAACTCAAGGAACCTGACTTTGATAATTGGTTAGGATAAGAATACTATGAAGAACGTAAAGTGAACCATCGTAAGAATCGTGATCTAGAATAAGCGAAAGCAGGTTGGATGCGCTTAAACCAAAAGGTATAGAATCAGGCTGTAATGGGTCTGCCGACATTATAGCAAATGGACAAATGATTCTCGGTTTACAGATGGCTTCTAAGGTATTTACATTATTTGTAGTATAGAACTTGGTAAACCCTATATGCTCCTTCTTCTTCTTCTTTTTTTGAAAAAAAAAAGGAAAGGTAGAGATCCTGTGAAGGAAATTAATGGCATAGAGGGCAGAGGATTTAGGCAAAAAGCGAAAGCCATTCTGTAATGGAATGGATAAGGGTTCTAACTTTGCCCTACCCGAAAGGGTGCATACTTGCTTATCGGTATTCTATTGTATGAAAGGAGGCAAACTTCTGAATGTAAGTTGTTCAACGATATCCTCTCTGGATAAGAAGCTTACAAACGCTCAACTCTGCCATAATTGGAAAACTATCAACTGGCATCAAGTCGAAAAGAGAGTTAATAAGTTGCAAACCCGGATTACAAAAGCAGTCCTACAAAACAAATGGAATCTTGCCAAGAGATTACAGTATTTACTGACTCATTCTTATTATGCCAAACTTCTGGCAGTAAGAAAAGTTACTCAAAATAAAGGAAAAAGGACATCTGGAATTGATGGTGAAAAATGGTTAAGTTCTGCCTCCAAAATGAAAGCTGTCCTTAGTCTCACTGGTAAAAGATACAAATCCAAACCGCTTAAACGAGTCTTCATCAATAAACCTAGTAAGAAGAAGAAGCGTCCCTTAGGTATCCCTACAATGTATGACAGGGCTATCCAATTTATATATTCACTGGCTCTGGAACCCGTAGCTGAAATTAAGTCTGACCTACGGTCTTTTGGCTTCAGAAAACATCGAAGTACCAAGGATGCCTGTCAGCAAATCTTTCTATGTCTGAGTAAGAAGATTTCAGCTCAATGGATTTTGGAAGGTGATATTAAAGGATGTTTCGATAATATAAATCATCAGTGGTTACTGACTAATATTCCAATGGAAAAAGCTATACTAACTCAATTTCTGAAAGCAGGTTTCATATATAAACATCATTTGAATTCAACGAAAGCAGGTACGCCTCAAGGTGGGATTATCTCTCCTATTCTGGCTAATATGACATTGGACGGCATCGAGAAGTTGCTTCTTGCTAAGTACCCTAAAAGAGGGAAAAATTCCAAGAAGGTCAACTTCATAAGATACGCTGACGATTTCATAGTCACTGCTAATTCCGAAGAAACTGCGAGAGAAATTAAGGATGTAATTGTTGCTTTTCTTAAAGAACGAGGTCTTGAGCTCTCTGATGAAAAAACCCTTATCACAAACATTAATGAAGGCTTTGACTTCCTCGGCTGGAATTTCCGCAAGTATAAAGGTAAGCTTCTGACCAAACCTTCCAAAAAGTCCATTAAAATATTTACTGAAACAATCAGTCAAACCATAACGGAAGGAAGAGCATGGTCTCAGGAGGTTTTAATTGCCAAACTAAATCCCATAATAAGAGGCTGGTCCAACTACCATAATTCTGTGGTTTCTTCGGATACTTTCCAGAAACTTGACCACATAATATGGGAACTGTTATGGAAATGGGCTAAAAGAAGACATCCAAATAAATCCAAAGATTGGATTGTCAACAAGTACTGGAAAAGAAGTACTTCCAGAAGGTGGAATTTCAGAACAGGAATAAATGGTTTATTGCTTTTATCCAAAACCAGAATCTGTAGGCATATTCCTTTAAAGCTGAAAATGAATCCGTTTCTTGACACGAATTATTTCCGTGAACGTCAATACAAATTAAGTTTCCGGAAAGGACATTCCATTTGAAAAAAAAAAACTGCTGCCTGATACAGAAAAGGTTATAGAATGCTTGAGCCGTATGAAGGGAAACTTTCACGTACGGTTCTTAGAAGAGGGAGAGCGAGTAATCGCTCTTTCTTATTCAACGTCGACATTTCATTTCCGATAATTTTTACCGATTGCGGTTTTGAAATGAGGGCCCCTTATTATGTGCAGTTGTGCGGTTTACATATGATCCAAACATAATCTCTCATACTAAACTTTAATGGAAAAATGATTCAGTATTTATATGTGTCGTGGGAGTTGAACCACACGTTAACCAACTTTAAATCTAATGTATATTTATCAAATGTTCAAAAAACGATATCAATAAAAATGTTCAAATTCCTTATGTCTACCTGCCGAATCTAGGTTTCTTGATTGAAAATCTGAATTCGTAAAAAAGATTCAGTCTCTAATTAGAATTAAGATTCAATATGTATAGCCTTCAACTCATATTTCGAATTCTGGCATTTTTGTACAAATTCATGGTACAAATATGCCATTTTGTTGAGGTCCTATTAATTAAATGGCCAATATACAGGAATTATTTGCCCCTATTGGCAGGGGTCGAAATGTGGATTGAGATAGCTTACTGTCTCTATACAATTGTTTTTCTATTATATTATTCTTATATATATTCAATCGTTTGAATATTTAATATAATTACACATTAAACAAGGAAATTTTTAATATATAATCATAGCTTGGACTTTTAAAGATCGTAGATGAAATAAAACAAGGAAGGATTTCAAAAATGAAATATCAACGAGTTAGTGTTTCTGGGAAAATATTGTTTTGTTTGGTTTTATTATTTCTTGGATTGTTGAGCTCTTCGGTTGCGCATGCTGAGACTTATAATTTTGTTACTAAATGGGGTTCGTATGGCACCGGCAACGTTTTTAGTTATCCAAGAAGTATTGCTGTAGATTCTTCTGGCTATGTTTATGTTGCCTTTTTGCATAAAGATCGAATTGAGAAGTTCGATAGCAACGGAACTTTCCTTACAAAATGGGGTTCGTATGGCACCGGCAACGGACAATTTGAAGAACCATCTGGTGTTGCTGTAGATTCTTCGGGCAATGTTTATGTAGTCGATCCAAGCAACAATCGCATTGAGAAATTTAACAGCACTGGCGGATATCTTACACAATGGGTTTGTAATGGCAGCGGCTATGAACATATATATGGACACTATTCTTGTACATCCGGTATCGCTGTAGATTCTCTGGGCAATGTTTATGCTGACAATCCTCACAATTCTCTCATTCAGAAATTTAACAGCAACGGCGGATACCTTACACAATGGGGCTCTTTAGGCACCGGCAACGGACAATTTAATGGTTCAATAGGTGTTGCTGTAGATTCTTCGGGCAATGTTTATGTTGCCGATCAATATAATAATCGAATTCAGAAGTTTGACAGCAACGGTGGATACCTTACTCAATGGGGTTCTTCGGGAAGCGGCAACGGACAATTTAAAAATCCATCAGGTGTTGCTGTAGATTCTTCTGGCTATGTTTATGTTGCCTTTTTGCATAAAGATCGAATTGAGAAGTTCGATAGCAACGGAACTTTCCTTACAAAATGGGGTTCGTATGGCACCGGCAACGGACAATTTAATGAACCATTTGGTGTTGCTTTAGATTCTTCGGGTAATGTTTATGTTGCCGATTATAGTATACTATGCATTCAGAAGTTTGCTCCAAATATCAGTAAATCTACCACTAATTTTTCAGATTTCCCTTCAATTATTGTACCTGTTGCTGCAATGCTTGTTTTAACAGTAATATTTAGATGTAAAAAATGGTGAAGTCATCCTCTTTTAAACTTTTTATCAAAACTCCAACATGTATTTTTTCTCAGAGTGCTCTTTTGAATCAGCACGAACACTCTGGCTACACCGCGAATAACGCTTTTTTAATTACCTTAACCTTCCTCGTGTAGGGAATAAACCAATTTGAGGATTGTGTCTTTTGATGCTGTTTTTTAAAGGATTTTTGCATTTTTCCCTTCTCTACTGCTTTTTCTCCTTTCTTGTCAGCGACCGCCTGATAGCTGTTCTCTTCATGAGCATGCGGGCGTGGAGAGAAGTTTTCAGATTAATTTAATTTACTCATGTCGAGCTTGAAAAAACGTGAAAAGATTGTATTTAACTGGACCATGTCTTGCTGGAATAGACAATCTGTTGCTGAATAGGTGAGATAAAGAACTAAAAATATATTATATCCCCTCGGATATTGTATCCTGGATAGCGATCTTCCATGTTCTGGTGGCTGGCACGGGACAGGCAAAAACGAAGAAAGAATAGTCAGACTAAACATCCAGAACTGCATTATAAGAGGTAATGGGGGATTATGATCATGGCAGTCAATGAGAAAGAAATGAGGATTAAGATAATCAAAGACGGACCGTATCGCGTTACAGGTGGAGTGCCGCTTTTAGAACAGGTAATTGTCACCGATGACGACGGCCACACCAGAGAATTAATTGATATAAAGGAATACCCCCGGCGGGAGTCCTATATTCTATGCCGCTGTGGCTCATCCGAAAACAAGCCCTTCTGTGATGGGACCCACCGCAAGATCGGTTTTAACGGTAGCGAAACAGCCAGCAGAAAGCCTTACCTAGAAAAAGCGGAAACATTTGAAGGTCCTGATCTAAAACTCACCGATGCCTACGAACTCTGCGACCATTCCCGTTTCTGCCAGCGGTCTGGCGGAATAAGGAATCTCATACAAAAATCAGACGACCCGGAAGCCAGAAAAACCGCCATAGAGGAAGCTATGATCTGCCCGTCGGGACGGCTGGTCCTGTGGGACAAGAAGACAGGCAAACCCTTTGAAAAAGAATTTGAACCATCTATTGTACTGGTTCACGACAAACAAAAAGGTTGTGAAGGCCCCCTTTGGGTTCGAGGCGGTGTCCCCATCGAATCTGCCGATGGCAGCATGTACGAATCCCGGAACAGAGTAACCCTCTGCCGCTGCGGGAAGTCTGAGAACAAGCCCTACTGTGATGGCAGCCACTGGATGAACAGCCAGCAGAAGCTCGAGTTCAGGAAGAAATGGGGCCTGGAATGAGTGAGTTCGTTGATTCATAGAGATTCTTAACTTGCGGAAATAGTAATCTCGCATACAATCAGGCAATCCAAAAGCCAGAGTGAAAGCAATCAATGGGTGATTCCGCGATAAAAAATAGAAAATTCGAGGATAGTCTTCTTTAGATAGTCTTCTTTATCTTGAGATATCCTCTAATTCCTTCTGGCTCTACAGATCTGCAAAGTATCATCAGCCTGCCGTAATTATCAACCTGCCGTAATTATCAACCTGCCGTAATTATCAACCTGCCGTAATTATCAGCCTGCCGTAATTTTCCGTTTTCACGTTTTTGAACAGCTGGAATGGTGACGTGGCTCAGGTCGTCCAAAAGTTTGCCAATCATATGTTTCTGCCCTGTCCTGTCAGGCGAACGATACCTTTTTCCAGCCTGAGCAAAGTCGTTTGTTTTGAAGATCTTCAAGCCCTTGAAGACATTTATACGCGATCAAGCGAGGTCGAAGCGATCAAGGTTCATTACCTTGGTCCAGGCTGCCACGAAGTCCTGGATAAACTTATCCTGCGCGTCCGCACTTCCGTAAACCTCGGCCAGAGCCCGGAGCTGGGAGTTAGAACCGAAGATGAGATCGACACGCGTACCGGTCCACTTGATTTTGCCAGTCTTGCGATCGCGCCCTTCAAACATATCCCTTGCTTCCGATACCGCCTTCCACTCCGTGCCCATGTCAAGCAAGTTCACGAAGAAGTCGTTTGTTAGCGCCTCCGGCTTCAGGGTAAAAACGCCGTGCTGGGTCTGTCCGAAGTTGGTGTTTAGAACGCGCATACCGCCAACGAGAACCGTCATCTCTGGTGCGGTCAACGTCAGCAATTGCGCCTTGTCAACAAGCAACGCCTCGGCTGATACAGTGTATTGGCTTTTGAGGTAGTTGCGGAAACCATCCGCAATCGGTTCCATTAAGGCGAAGGAGACAACATCGGTCTGCTCCTGCAAAGCATCCATGCGCCCTGGCGAGAAGGGGACCGTCACATCGTGACCAGCATTTTTCGCAGCCTGCTCAACGCCTGCACAACCAGCCAGAACTATCAGGTCAGCAAGAGAGACCTTCTTGCCGTCGGAGGCCGCACTGTTAAACTCTTTCTGAATACCTTCGAGAGTGTTCAGCACTTTCGCCAGCTCGACTGGCTGGTTGACTTCCCAATCCTTCTGTGGAGCGAGGCGAATTCGTGCACCATTCGCACCGCCACGCATGTCAGAGCCACGGAAGGTGGACGCCGATGCCCAGGCAGTCGAAACCAGTTGCGAGATCGACAGCCCAGAAGTGAGGATCCTGTCCTTGAGGGAGGCAATGTCCTTCTCATCGATCAACTTGTGATTGACTGCGGGGATTGGATCTTGCCAGATGAGCTCTTCAGCAGGGACTTCCGGACCGAGGTAGCGGGCGCGCGGACCCATGTCGCGGTGCGTTAGCTTGAACCATGCGCGGGCGAATGCATCCGCTAATTGATCCGGGTTCTCGTAGAAGTTCCTTGAAATTTTTTCGTAGATGGGGTCGAACCTCAAGGAAAGGTCAGTGGTCATCATGCTTGGCGGGTGACGCTTGGACGGATCGTGGGCATCCGGAATCGTGCCGGCACCTGCGCCACCTTTAGGTTGCCACTGATATGCACCGGCCGGGCTCTTCGTTAATTCCCACTCGTAGCCGAACAGGATCCTGAAGAAGTTGTTACTCCACTTCGTTGGCGTGTTGGTCCAGGTGACCTCCAGGCCGCCGGTGATCGTGTCACCGCCTTTGCCGGTGCCGAAGCTGCTCTTCCAACCGAGGCCCTGCTCCTCGATACTGGCCGCTTCTGGCTCAGGCCCGACATGGGACGCAGGACCGGCACCGTGGGTTTTACCGAAGGCATGACCGCCAGCGATGAGCGCAACGGTCTCTTCGTCGTTCATGGACATGCGAGCGAAAATATCGCGGATATCCTTGGCCGCTGCTATCGGATCCGGGTTGCCGTTCGGGCCTTCAGGATTGACGTAGATCAGCCCCATCTGCACGGCAGCGAGCGGATTTTCGAGGTCCCGGTCACCGGAGTAGCGTTTATCACCACCCAGCCACGTATCCTCAGGGCCCCAATAGACGTCCTGATCCGGCTCCCATACATCCTCGCGACCGCCTCCGAAACCGAACGTTTTGAAACCCATTGTTTCCAGGGCGACGTTACCCGCAAGAATCATGAGGTCGGCCCATGAAATCTTCCGGCCATACTTCTGCTTAATTGGCCAGAGCAGGCGACGCGCTTTGTCCAGGTTGACGTTGTCCGGCCAACTGTTGAGCGGAGCAAAGCGCTGCTGGCCTCTACCGCCACCGCCACGGCCGTCAAAGGCGCGGTAGGTTCCGGCGCTGTGCCACGCCATGCGAATAAACAAAGGGCCATAGTGACCAAAGTCCGCTGGCCACCAGTCCTGCGAATCGGTCATCAGCGCCGCGAGGTCTTTCTTCACAGCCGCCAGGTCGAGGCTCTTGAACTCTTTCGCGTAGTTGAAGTCCTCACCCATAGGGTTGGACTTGGAAGAATGCTGGCGCAGGATCTCGATCTTCAACTGGTTTGGCCACCAGTCGCGGTTCGACATGCCTTTACCGGTTTCTTGTTTGTCTGTTCTGCCCATTTCAGGAATCTTTCTTTCGTCAGTCATAACGTTACCTACCCCAACTATTAATAAAAATTCAAGACCAACTCTCTAGTATGCAATCTCTTAAATCTTGTCCATTCTTGGAAGAATTGAGTGCCGTTTGCCAGAGAGATCAATTTCGGTCCGCTTTTAAAAAGCTTGAAATTCTTACATGATGTTTTGCCATTTCCAATTTATCATCTTTTACTGTGAGCTTGTTTCAAAACTACCTCTAATCCTTCCATGCCAATTTTTTGGAGTAAAGAAATCAAGATTATCAAGTCGAATGGAAAATCTGCTTTATATAATACATGAATAATCGGAATTTTGAAACTAGCTCGGTATGAACGACATGAGCCTCTTAATAGGCTTCATCATAATACAGCTCATGTAAAGTCCATTGCTATTCTTTCAAACCGTCATCCTCTTGTCGAATTTGCCTTTCCAATCCTGGAAGTTCGTTACTTCAGGTCTTACGACTCCGATTCTGGCTATATTTCCCCCTTTTAATCATTACTATTAGTTTTATCCCTAAAGAAATTATTCAAATTCAATATTAAAAACTATATAACCACGGATATCTATTTAATATTGAGTAGTGAACTATCCCTCCCTGCCTGACGGCGAAGAAGGAGCTTCTTGCTTCATCCCTCGAAACACTGCTCGCAAGTCCACGAGCCCATCCCCTACGTTCCGCAGGTGTCAGATAACTATTAGGTTTTGACATAGAAGATAGAATTTTTATTATATTGATTGCAGCATTTACATCTCTATCGTGTTTGGTTTTGCTTGTGTTTGGTTTTGCAATAAGGACATATCCATCCTCTGTCTCTCAAGGTCAAATTTGAATTAGAATATCCACACAAAACAACGAAGAGCCCAGATTTTTGAAGAAGGCTCAAACTTTCTATGAAAAACCGCTTCAACTTTTCCAATCTTTGGAAGTTTGATAATATTTTTATCAAAGTATACCGTGTAATGATGTGGAATTTGCTTTATGACGCCGAATTTGCTTTATGACGCCGAATTTGCTTTATGACGCCGAATTTGCTTTATGACGCCGAATTTGCTTTATGGCGCCGAATGCACTTGATTTAACATCATACGAGCGTAAGTCCTGTTTATGTAAACTAATTCTTCAAATCACTACGATCAATGGTAAAATCACATGCAATACTATATCAGCAGAGAAATGCGATATCATAGCTGATTCTAAACCTTTTTTCCAGTAAAGCCATCCAAATATAATTCCAGCAACACAATTTATAACAATGGTACGGACAATTAACAGCGGGCTGGGTGTTGTAATTGCTAACAAAGTTGGTAGATGGCCAATACCAAAAATAACGGCTGCCAGAATAATAGCTAACCACATATCTGCGTTTGTTGGCTTTCCATCCTCTGTTTTTTTAATTTTAAAAAATATCCAAACAAGTAGAGTCATTAAAAATAATCTTAAAAGGATCTCTTCGTTTATTCCACCATAAAACGATGAAAGGAAGCCCTGCCATGCCGGAGGATTTAGCTGACCTGCCTGAGCTACATTAATTGTTACACCCGCAAAGGAAAACAGGTAATCAAGTCCAATTATCAGGATACCGGCTAACATTCCAAGCCCAATGGATATTCCAAGTATGGATTTTAAATAACTTTTAACCTCTCTGCCTTCAATCCATCCTTCAAGGATTGGAAGGCCAAGTCCGACTTTTTTGGCAAGATGAAGGCCAATAATGATGGCAACCGCAAACAGGATCATACTTTGGATAACCTGAGCAGCCAGGAAGACGTATAAAGGCACGGGTAAATTTTGAAGTAATTCTCCTTGAAGAGTAAGAGTATAAGGAAGTACAAATATAACTCCAAAGATACATGCAATTAGTAAGATTATAAATAATTTCCACTCTGTTTTCATTTTTATCTCCATATTACTTCATTTAATTATTTTCTCCTGATGTCCGATATTTTCCAATGGCCACCTTTCTTCTCCAGGGAATTCCATGTTGAATACAAAGGGCTTGAACATTGAGGGGTTAACTGTTACTGGGTTAAATGTTCCTATTAGCGGTTGGGCAGAATAACGGATGAATAAAACTCTTTTATAATTACGAGTAACTGGAAACGATTCTGGAGTAAGAACCCTATCAGAACGATTCTGGAGGAAGGAACCTATCAGTTTGTGAGCAGATATCGAGCGTGGAGAGAAGTACAGGTTCAAATTTAAAATCTGGAAATTTGACATTTTCAAATTAAATTTTAGTAGTATATTAAATTTTTTAGTTTTTAGTCATTTTCTATGGATAAGACGATTTCCAATTCAAAACCTCATTGGTTTTTATGAGGACATTATGAGGACATTATGAGGACATTATGAGGACATCCGCACAAAACAACGAAGAACTAATTCAACATGAAAATACTGCCATCTGCAAGCATTTTCATAGGTTGTGCATGTTATTCAAAGAATATCGTGTTCGTTTAACATGAAAATACCGCGATCTGCAAGCATTTTTTAAATAAATATTCAACTTAGTGCCAAAATTTACAACTAGATTGCAACCAGCTAACAAAGTCAGACTTTAAAATAAGAACTATTCCCTTTTTGTTGACAGCATATGAGTTTACTTGCGGCAATCGGGTCATATATATGTTTTCTGTGCGAATCTTTGAACAATCAAAGATAAGAAAATGGCTTCACGTTCAAATTCTCACGAAAATTGCATAATGTAACACTTTATACGGAAAACTTATAAAGAGTCAGCAAAGAGGGGTTTATGAAGTTCAAATGTAGTCTTCTAGACCACCAAAGACTCCATAAGATACGCTCTAAGAGGAATTATTGAGTTAGCTTTGAGTGTTTTAAGCTTGTGTTATTTTGCCTTCTAAGGAAAATAGACTCTTCGGAATGAAGTAAATGATCAGGAACAAAATTGGAACAAGAGTACTGCTTTTGGCAGTGTTTCTGGCTGCTGTCGCATTGGTGCCGGCTGTTAATGCTCAAAATGAAAATGATTATTCTGTAACTGAAGAGGTAGCTTTTGAACATGCAAATGCGCAAATAATAAATTTTATTGCAAACGATGCCGAATTTGAAGAGTGGAAAGGAGCATCTATCGATCCCAAGCCATTAGAACTCTATGATCCAAACGGGCAGAAACTGTATTATCAATTTTCTGTATATAAAAATAACAGCCTGATAGGTAGAGTCGACGTAGGGGCGAATAAGACCCTTGGGCAGTCAATTCAGGTTATCGAACAAACTCCGGTTCTGTATAATATAACTGAAGCAGTGAATAAATCAATTGAAACTGCCAGAAATGAATATCCAGACGGTGAAATAAAATCAACCAAGGTGGTTGTATATTGCTATCCCAGTATTGGGGCAATGACCGTAATAAAAGACAAAGCCTCAGGGGATGAGCATCGGATATTTGTAGATGCATATACTCTTGAAGTGATACCGGATAGACCTGCAACTGAAACGGATCCCGGAATTTGGTCAATTTTTGATAGGAGATTACAGAATGGGGTGGAGGAGAATTTAAAGAGCTGGCAGGCAAGCGATCAGCTTACTAAATCTATAGAACAAGAAGCGGCTAGTAAAGGAATTTGTATCAGTGTGCCAGTAACATTGGATGATTACCTGAATTCCGAAGCAACTAATGTGAACTATGAGTACTATAATTACTTTTTTGGACTTTACTCACTGGGAAATACTGTAATTAGCAGATACGGCAAACTTCCTGTACTGGAAAGTGAAGAACAAAAAGAAAACTGGAACTCTACTCTTGAAGAACTCAGTAACAGGATAGAAGATCCGGTTGCTTCAAAATATATGTATCCCCATGGAGAGGTAATGTCATGCGGAATTAATGACAGGGGATACTTTGTCATTTTGTTCAAGTATGGCAATGTTGACAAGCCTTTGATGGATGAGATGTACACTCTAATAGACGACTCTGCAAAAGAGATGGGTATACAGGACGTTCCGGTAGAATTTGGTTACGGAACCTATTGGGAGGAAATTTACCTGGAAAGTATTAATGGCTGGTACTGGTTTGGAAAAAGTACAGAGAATCTATCCAAATCAGATATTAATACTCTTGAAGAGGTTATGGAGCACAAACCGACCATGCCTTTGAATAAAACAATTGCAGCTTATGGAATCATTCCTTTGTTAAAAGACCCGAATGAGATAAACTTATGGCAAGAAAAACTGTATACGATTACTTGTCAAATACAGAAAAAAATGACGCCATATATGGAAAAGGGTCAGATAATAACTTATGGGGCAAGGATAAGACTGGAAATAGAAATTAACGAAACTTTGTCTTCCGAAGAACAGAACACTATAGTTAAAGAGGTTTACCAGATAATTGACGAAGAAGCAAGAAAACAAAATATTACCAACGTCCCGGTTGTTTTTATAACACCTGAAGAAGAATCCATGACAAAACCTGACAATTCAAGCAATAATAGTGATTCTGAATCTGATGCTGGGGGTAAACAAAGCAAAAATAACTCTACTCCAGGTTTTGGATTATTGGCAAGCTTAACCTGCCTTTATGGAGGATGGAAACTCAAGAGAAAATAATGAGAGAAAATAATGAGAGAAAATAATGAGAGAAAATAATGAGAGAAAATAATGAGAGAAAATAATGAGAGAAAATAATGAGAGAAAATAATGAGAGAAAATAAGGGGAGAAAATGATGGGAAAAAATAAGGGGAGAAAATAATACAGGACAGAAGATTACTATGAAACAACTAACCTCGTTTTTCATATGGTCGCTTCTCAAAAAACTGTATAATTAGGCTGGTCACGTATCCATCTTCATTAGCTACACAAAGCTCATAATATTATCCAGTATACCTGTACAATTTTTCCATTGGGATGTAAAATCTCTTTTTCAAAGATACCATTGTACTTTTGAATTATTTTACATGAAGCTTCATTGTCTTTGTAACATGCCAGCATCACTTTTGATAATCTAATTTGCCTCGCGTAATCAAGTGCCATTTTCAGCATTTGTGTGGCATAACCTTTTTTGCGTTCGGAGGGGCGTACACCGTAACCAATGTGCCCGTAATTACGTAAAAAGTCGTTTAGGCTGTGCCGAATATCAATCATACCTATAATTTTTTGATCAGACTTACGAACAACAAAAAATGTACTTGCGACTACCCAATCACTATGTACGGTTTTTTCATTGGAGTTTTCTTCGATAATTTTGAGCCAATCCGAGTAAAGATCTATTTTGTCAAGCAGAGCGCTACCATGTAATTCATATTCTCCGATATCAAAGTGTTCTTTTTTATATTCTAAAGCAGCCTCTTCAAACGTTGTAGTCGGTTTTATTAATTCGAGGTCATCCATAAAGTACTTCTCTGACATTCATTCGGGCATTTATTACGACATATATAAAAATTTTTGTATTGCCCTTAGTTTCTAAAACTTTTGCAACAAATCCAGATTGAATGCCCGAGTTTTATTAAAGAATCTGGTAACTGTGTGTATATGCAAGAGTTGAATTCTATCATATTTTTAGATCCTTAAACGTTAAATAGAGATCCAGATAAACAATTTATCATTACCGAAGTGATCCATTCTCGGTATTTGAGAAAACCAGGGGGTGTTTTAACGGTTCAAAAGTTAAATAGTAGAGTGGTGGGATTATGGTATTAGTGAGTAAGAGATGGATTTTAGATAATGTTCAAATGTTGTACTGCTCCAGTGGAGTACTTGACCTTGAAGATATCAAGGATTTCAAGGAACCCAAAGAGGGTTTTGAAACAAATCTGAGCCATATTGAAAAGCTGGAAGTAGAGAAAGGGGAAAGAAGGGAAACGTTCCATGTCCTTATTCCTGGCGGGTTTGGATTGGCTGAAGCGTTCCCTTTCACTGCGTACCCCGAAGAAACCGACGAATATTAAATAGTAAAGGATATCGGATGTTAAAACCGAATAACTGTGAAAAAAGATCGGATACGATAAATACAAAAATATAAAAGGAATAAAATTAAGCGGAATAAAATTAAGCGGAATAAAATTAAGCGTTTTCTTACACTCTTCTCCTTGCTTTTCTATTTGTCTTATTCACTTTATTTCTGCACTTTCATAGAAACATTTACACTGATGCCAACTAACACAACAATTGAACAATTTAACCAAAAATTGATTGCGAAAAAACATGTCATTTCATAACATCTTTAACACTTTTCACCCAAAGATCCAGGAGCCCTCAAAACTCTTGGCTTTACAAAACCCACAGAACCGGGCGCTGTTTTTTCATAAGGCTCTTCGTCATTTCCGATGGATGAGATGATTTTCAATTCAAGGCCGCATTGGTTTTTGAGGACATTATGAGGACATTATGAGGATATCCACACAAAAAAAGAAGAGCCCTTTTTATGAGTTACTGTTACTTTGGCCCTTGAGATTGTTGTGTGCCGATGAATAATTTTCTGGTTTGGCACCTTAGATCATTTGGGTTGTAGAAAGGTTTTACCCAGTTATCTGTTGTATCGAGTTGCAATGGTTTGTTTGACGTACTGTTTTCATGCAGGCTTCTGAACCTGTAGTGGTCGAATAGCCGGATAGCTTCAATGGCGTAATAGTAAGCTATATCTACATCCCGGATTTCGATCAAATTATCACCATTGCTTTTTTCGCCACCCTGGGAGAGATTGGAAGAGCCGCAGTACACGACCGGATTATCGCCATTAAAGTCGCAGACAACGAATTTGTGGTGTATAACCTGTCCCCTCCCCCCGCTATATTCTTCCTTGAAAGGCTCTGGAATGTCCTTTTCCAGGAACTCAAAGCTTGTCACTCCACTATTCTTCCCTTGCTTGAACAAACTTAGCTGGCTGTTTTTTTCGATAGTTCCAAGAGAGAGAATATTATCTCTGTTTGACAGGTTCTCAAGGGCTGGCATCACAGGTCCTCCTCCAGAAGTCTCCATAACAGCAAAGAAGACCGAACTTTTTGCCGAATCTATGGTTTGAGACACTGTTTCCAGGGAGAATGCTGTTTTATGCGGAGCATAGCTGATTGAGACCGAAGGGTTATGATCCGTTGTTGCTTCAAACCATTGTGATGCGATGGTTGAGGATTTAAACTTTTTTTGATCATTGAAAGCCTGTTCGAATGCCTGCTCATAAAGTTCAGCGGTTGTGGGGTCATTAAAGATCAGAACACTGTTAGCCTGGACGTAGAATCCTCTTAATGAGAAGTTGGCTGAACCTGTTAGCACTTTTACAGCTTTGCCATTTTTCTTTTGAATCATTACTTTGTTATGCGCAAAACGGGAGAAATGACCGGTTTTTACAGACGCTCCTGCCTGCTTCAACTTGTTGACAACATCAGGTTCAACCGCCGTGGATTTAGTGTGCAGCGTGGCATCATCCTGAAATACACGAACATGAGGCCCCATAGCAGCAAGTTTTCGAATAATGTCAGGTTCGTCGAAGTCGTAAGCGAATACGTCTACACTAATCGAATCATCATTCAAGCACTCTTCAAGAAAATCGAAAACCATTTTTCTTGCGTGAGCACCCAGCCATGTATATTGTGCCTGGTATGGAGCAGTATCGAAATCAATGGACTTGGTCTTCGGCCTGATAGCCTTATTATCAAACCTGTCGGCATAAGCCTGAGACGAAATATACCCCCTAGTAAAACCCAGTTCAAGATTGGGAAAAGCACGATAACTCAGGTCTGCTTCAGTTTGAACGCTGGGACCTAAATCAACAGATCCATTGCTATTGAAATAACACGCATAAACAGTGTAAACGTATTTCCCAGGGCCTGCGCTTGGAAAATGAACCCAGTGGAATATCTGAAAAGGAGCTTTGTTCGAATCTTCCCACATTTCAGGAGTAAGTTCAGTTTCACTTGAAAGCTCTCTCTTAAAACTAAGCCTGTTCTTCAACCAGTACTTGTTCGACCTGTAAGGACCTTTGTTCGGAGTAATAACCTTCACCGCAAAGCCTGCAAGGTTTTTCGTCTTCTCCTCATCAATATCAAATGCCAGAAGAACCGTACCGTCTCCATCATAAGCAGTGACTGCCAATCCTTCATTCTTAGACAATTTGCTCAAAGGCATAATAATGCGCTCCCTATATAATTTTAGTAATAATAAATTACAAAAGAACAGAATTTAAAGATGTTAGTATCAAAAATAAAACGAAAGTACATTGTGATTTGGATTCATTGGCTACTCTAAAACTCTAAATGGTTGCAGCCTTCAAACCCTGGGAGGAAGAGGAAATCAAGATTGTTAAAAAATAGGTAAAAAAGGTCAAAGTTTCCCCGAAGAAAAGAAACGAATACAGAGAGTTTACAGAAACGCAAGCGTGGTCAGCTTGTAGGGAAAATAGGCGGTTATTGCGCTTGCCAGCTGGGGAATTGGGCCTGATACGGCGTCAATGGTGATTGAAAAAATGATAGGGGATGAAGAGGCGTTTTACAGGGATATTCTGATTGTGGAGAGGAATTATGTGAAGACGAAGAAGTTTTGGGAATAAGGAAAAGGTAAAACAAACAACCTCTTGCATTGATTTCTACGCCCTAAATTATTTTATTTATAATTTGACGGGCTATAAATTCTACAATGAATAAATTTGCTTCTTGCCTCTGTTTTTCAGTTCAAATGAGTAATTCCTGTCCCAATTGTAGAATAAAATTTAATTTTAAGACACGCTATAAGGTATTCGGACTCTGTTCTAAAATCTATTCATTTTTAGTTTTATGTTCATCACTTGATTTTTAAACCGAATCGATCTTCGTTTTTAAATGTAAATCTGCAAACATAATCATACATATCATCGGGTATACCCATTGCAATATACAGATAATCTTCAATATCTCGTAAATTTATTCTTTGTTCATATGGCACTTCTTCACGTAACTTCTTTCTGCAGGCTAATTCCACAAGATCATGTCCCAAGTTTATATTCTTTTCGAATAATTCTTTAAATTCGCTAAGAGTTATTTGGAGCAAGCTGTCTGAGATTTCTACATTTATTTCCCTTTGGTTTAGAAATTCGTTTAATATCTCAATCAATTGAAATTTTTTCACTAATGAGTATATCTTTAACTCGGGACTAGTACCTACATTATATAAATTATTATTATTTTCATTGCATATTTTCAAATACTTCTGTTGAATTTCATCTACTTCATTAACAAGAAGCAGCATTGATCTATCTATTATTCTCGGTGGCAACGAGTCGAAGTTTTTAGAAAGTAAATTTAAAAATGTTATCTTGTAATTTGTATTTCTGGATGAAACAACAGCTTCTACGCAAGAAGTAAATAAATGAGATTCTCCAAACACTTCAATTCGTTCCATCATATGTTTAAGGGCTATGGCTTTTTCATTAATATCTTCACTTTCTGCTGATATGAGTAATAATTTATCTAAATCTCTGTTTACTGTCCCATAATTTTCAATCATACGTAACTGAAAGCAATCCAATTTATTATCTAAATCGACTAGTATCTCTTCACATTTTTCTTTCAATATTCTCCACCAATGAAGCAATCTTGATTCATTCTTTATAGTGTACCAAAATGCTTCATGATAAGAAGGGTGTACAAAGTCAAATTTACTTACTTTTGAATTTTTCCCTTTACTTTCCAAAAGTATCATATCAAACTTATCTTTGTCAACTGAAAATGAACTTGGAGGAATACTAAATATGTACTTTTTTTTGTACAAAAATGCTAAAGTTTCTCTATATGCATCTTCAAGATCTATTTTGGATGCAGAATAATTTATAAAGAGTATATTTGAGGTTGATTGAATTTCTACCCATGTTAAGAAGATCTGCTCATGGTCAGATAAGCTCGTCATCCATTCTCCCAATGCTCTTACCATTTCCTTAGATTTATCGACATGCTGAAGTACTTCTTCTAAAGAAGTAAGTCTTTCTGAAGTTCTTACAAAGAATTCTATGTTGTGAGGAGCTGGAAGCATTTCAGGCAACTTTTCATCTAGTACTTGAACTACTTTTTCGTCAGTTGCCCAAAGAGGTTTGTAAAACTGAGTGTATCTATGTAATATATCTACAAGAACTTCTGATTTGTACGAGGTATGAACTCTAAGATCTTTTTCAAGTCCTTCAATATCCTGACAATCTTGTTCAGCCAGAGCTTCTCTAAAAATATTCAATCTAGTGGTTACAATAATTCTTAAATGTTCATACTGTTTAGATAATATCAAAAATTCACTTAGTCCTTTGGCAAATTCATCTGTTCTACGTTCCATTGTTTCGCCAAAGGGATCGTCAAAATGAATGATCACAGGATTTCCCTTTTTAGAAGATATTAAAGATAAAAGAAGCTTTTTAAGGTTTCCTTCATTTTCGTGAAGCATTGTTATTAAATTATCATGTCTTATATGCAGTGTTTCATAGTCTTTTTGGTAGTATTCCCAAAGCAGATGGATTGCAGTATATGTTTTACCTAAATGAGGCTCTCCGATTATGAATATAATATGATCTTTTTCTAACTTTGAATATATTTCATTGTACTCTGTGGGTTTTACATAAAGGGAAGTTAAATTTTTATAACGACTTCGTGAATTTTCTAATTCCTTTCCAAAACCTATATTTCTTAAAAATCCTTCTATTGACGGTTTAGAATATGAAGCATTGCTTCTTCCTTCTTCAAGTTCTACATATTTCAGTAGTTTTTCAAAAAAATTATCAAAATTTCCATCGCTTCCGTCTATTATTTTGCTTTTTCCACGAACTATTAATGTCTGGGAAATTCTGCTTTCTACTTCTGGTTTTGAGGGGTTTACAAAATGGATTTCTTTACCTTCATCTTCAAAAAGCTTATCAATGTCTCGATCTTGTCCACTATATCCTACAATAATTAGACTTTGGTTAATTAATTGAGACAGATCCGGTTTTATTTCCTTTTCAAAATCAGAGATTTCCTCTGGTCTAAAAGCATAACTTCTTGGTGATTCTAAAGTACCATGTAATTTAATTATTTTTAAAGGAGAGTGGGAAGAGTTAAGTTGTTCAACTATCTCTTCACGTCGATCTTTTTTATTCACAACTAGGACAAAATCATCTGGTTGGTAACATCCTACATTATTCAGGGCTCTTTCCAGTAAACTATCCAGGTTTGTAGAAAGAATCTTCTTAATATAGCCTTTTTTTATGAGTTTAACTAAATTACCATATCCTTCTGAAGGTTTTTTGCGATCCCATAAATGTGGCCTAAGAATTGAGTATTTAGTCTCATGATCTAATGTTCCCCATATATCATAAAAACGAGTGAGTTTCTCTTTGTTTTTGCTTTCTCTAAGAAGTTCTCCAAATTTTTTCTCTATTTGGGTTGCATTTTCAATTTCAGTTTCCCATTTATCAAACTCTGAATTAGCATACTGTTTCAAGACATCATCAACAATTTGCATCATACTTGAGCATCCAGAACTTATTGATGCTCCAGCACCGAGAAATAATATATACGGATCAGTACCGGAAATTTTTCTTGAAACCATGCTGTTAGCTAAAGCTCTTATAGAGTCTGACATATAGAGCACCATTATTTTGGTTATAAATTAAAATTAAATGAGAAATACTACTTTTAAAATGTTACGATTTTTCACTGTTCTTCAATATAAACTTCAAAATAACCGCCTAATCGAAGGATTTGAGTAGCTGAGCAGGAAATATAATAAAAAAGTGATTTAAAAACAGGTTACTTTTAAACTTAGAAGTCTCTATATACTCTCTTTCTCGAATCGACGCTGACAATAATTATAATAATCTCTTCATAGTCAATCCGATAGAGAATCCTGAAATCCCCAATCTTATTCTAAAAAGCTTTTCGCTGGTGCCGTAGATTCTTTTAGCATCATGAGGAATAGGGTCTTCAGCAAGTTTTTCAATGGCTTTGATGATTCTCTGGCTGTTTTTGGAATCGAGTTTTTTGATGAAATTCTTTGCAGGCGTGTCCAGAAAAATTTCAAACATATTAGATTCCCAGTTCTTTCTTGAACTCCGAAAGGGAAGTCAGTTTTTCTTTTTTCTGGTGCTCATGGCTTTTATCTACGAGCTTTCTTTCCTTATCAGTGAGTATACAGTCTACGTCTACCATATGCTCTCTTATGTCTGTCAGTTGTTTTTTGATAGAATCGAGTTCCTTTATTACTTTCTCCTCAAAATCAGCCTCAGCCATAATAAATGGTTAATATGAATCTCATTTATAAGTATGCTTTCTTGGTATACCTGTTTTTCTTTCAAGTTTTATCTTAATGGTAGAAAATCATACTTCCTAAACTAAACGAACATGAAATTCTTTGAATAACAGGCACAAAGAAATGAAAGTACTTTTATGAAAGTACTTTTTACCTCAACCTTTTTTGACTGTAGGTCCCATCATTATCTTAGGCAGTAAGGTTGTACTTATTTTGGTTCTTCGAAGCCATAGCTAAACTAACCAGTGAATTGCCATCGAAGGCTCAAATGTGACTTTGATCATGTATGCTAAATATGATTACATACACCAAACTTTGGATATTTCTTGAAATATAAATTTTATTTCTTTGGGTTTAATCGGAAGAGATATACACTATTCAAAAGTTACTCTCCAACATTATAAAACAGTGAGTAAATATTGGAGGCAGTAATACGATAAAGAACAAAACATTTGTTATCTTTTTGGCTATTTGTTTGATTTTGGGTACCGTTCCTTTTGCTTTGGGTGCCACTGAAAAGGTAAGTGGTTCGACAACCTCGGTTTATATAAGTGCTTTATATGTTGGAGCAGCTAATGAAAAGCCGAATCAAGAATATGTTAAAATTACAAATAAAGGAACAAAATCGGTAAATCTGAAAGGTTGGAAAATTAAGGACAAGGGTGCAAAGCATACCTACACTTTTTCTTCATACACATTAAAATCTAAAGCTTCGGTAACTCTCAGAAGCGGAAAGGGCAGAAACTCCGGAAGCACGTTGTATTGGAATAAGTACTCCTTTATTTGGAATAATACCGGAGATACGGCGTATTTGTATAATGCTCAAGGAAAATTGGTTTCTTCGAAAACTGTAAAGAAATGAGGATTGCCTCATTTCTTCTTTTTTATTGTATGAGCTAATCCCATAACTTAAAAATACTTCACTGAAATTCCGGTAAAGATGAAGGCAAGAGCCTGAATTATACGTTTCTGATCGAGCAGGACGAAGACGGAATATATATTAAAAAAAGTTCCTGACATACCGGGTTGCCATACTCAGGGAAAAACAGTTGAACTGGCTATAGAGCATATAAGAGAAACGATACAGGTCTGTCCTTCGCTGAAAAACAGTTCAGACCTAATATTGTAACAAGACCTGTTTTTATCAGAACCTAATTTCCTATTCAGTGATTTTAGTTAAAATTTTCTGTAAACTGTGCTTCGATATCCAGCTCCGATTACAAAAATAATAAGCTGTGACCGTGTAATATTCAACAGTACTCGATATTCTCCTACTCTCAAAGAATAGATAGGTGAATCAGGAGATGTTTTTAATTTCTTGACATGTGAGTAAGGGTTTTCCTTAATCTCAGTAATCGCATCAAAAATTCTTTTTCTAGCTTCAAGTGGCAGTTTATTGATATCCTTAATAGCGCGTGAAGTATACTGAACAGTGTACATTAGTCTATACCTATCATTTTCTTTGCTTCATCTTCGCTATAGTATCTTCCTGCTTTTATGTCCTTCAGGCTTTCTTCAATTCCTTTAATTTCACTGTCTGTCAAGGGTTCACTATCATAAGCCATAGTTGCGATCCTTTCGATAACAGAATTATAAGATTCTTCTCGGTGAGTTTTCAAGCCATTAAGCATCTCTTTTACTCTAGGTTCAAGACAAACTGTAGTTGTAGCAGCCATATACTATCCTATAGGATACTATAGATTATAAACGTTTTTAGCTCAATAGGTTGTGTATCAAAGTTATCTAAAATTAAATAGATTCTCTGTCCTTTTAGTGTTACAACAGTTATGATGGAATTATTATAGGCCCTTAAACAGTCACCAAAATTTCTACCACTTATATCTCCCCAGGCACTTCAATCTGCTTGACTTCGACGTTTTTGAAGCTGAAGAACTTGAACATAATATGAACGGCGAAATAATAAGATTTAATGAAGTTGGGTAAAATCATAATAAAAAATATTTAATAGAAGATCATTCCTGATTTATAACTCTCGATATACCCCGCTTTCTCAAAACGATTTTTCCAGAACTTATATCAGAAAAACATAACCATAACATAATTTATAATACCTCTCCTCTAAATCTTTATTGTTACAGATGAACTTTTAAGGGAGTGTATATGAAAAAATACATCTACATCGCATTGTTTATTTTGCTAGTTGCACTGTTTGTCGGGATTTTAGCCGGGTCACAAAACGAAGAAAATGTTTCTCAGGCTCAACCAAACTCACTGAAAAATTCCCTTAAGTCAGCATCCCAGGATATTGCATGGGCAGCTAACGTCCAGAAGCATTTGAAGATACTTAATGCAGATCTGAACGGTGTATCCAACGCTACAAACAATTCTGATTATACCGCACTCGCAGTTTACGCCGAAAAAATAGTAAATGATACTCAGAACGCCATAGATGAAAATGATCAATATACCGTATCTTCCAAACTCCAGGATGCGCAGAAAGAATGGAGAGCGGCTCTTCAGGACTATAACTCTGCAGGCCAGTCATTGTTGCAGGGAGCAAATGAAGCGAAAAACGGTACTATAGGAGCTGAAAATTTCCAAAAGGCCAGAACATTTCGCGATTCCGGTACAGATCATCTTAAGAGAGCGTCTGAGTTAGCAGGAATAACATAAACTTATTTCTTTTTTGAAGAAAGAACCTGTGAAGAAATATATGAAACAATACAATCTTAAGTTAATTTAATAACACTTTTATAATCTATCACATGTATGACTGTATGAAATCGGAATTTCTTAAAATCAACTTTTTGTTGCAAGTGAAGAAAAAAGGTTTTGTACATAGTGGTGTGATTAATGAAAATTAAAGAGATATTAAAACCGGTAATTTTTGTACTTTTTTCACTTCTGGCAGTTTCAGGGGTTGCTCTCGGTGCATGCCAGAATAATAGCCAGAATAATAGTTTGATAGGAGAACTTTCAACGGTTGATGTTTTTCATCCTCCGACAGACAGTAGTATGATGCCCCTATACAATGAGTGGCATTACTTCAATGTAATAGATGAAGAACAGAACCTTTCAATCATCTGTACATTTAAATTAAATGGGGTCTTTAATTCCTCTTCTGTTCTTCTTGGTTATGATACTGGCGACGAGAATTCCAATGCCTCTTTTGGATCATATCCAATAGGTATTGCAGAATACTCTTCTCAAACGCCAAATGTTACGATAGCTAATAGTACGGTCAGGCTGACTCCAGCGGGATATTCTGTGCACGTAGAATCCGATGACGGATCTACGGTCTTCGATGCATTATTTAAACCGGAGGTAGAGCCGTCCCCAGAGTTTAATGCTTCTGGTTTCTCTACAGTACCGGGAGAAGGTATCAACTGGATAGTAGCTTCATCAAAAATGAAGGTCAACGGCGAACTTTCTGTTAATGGGAAAAAATATATCCTGAAAAACGAAAGAGGTTACCATGACCACAACTGGGGATACTGGTCTTGGGGAGATGATCTTGGATGGGACTGGGGTCAGGTTACTCAGACCAAGAATGGTTTGAATGGAAATGATGTCGGAAAATATTCAATTAACTTTGGGAACATCACCGATGCTGGATATACTCAATCATTAAGATCAGTTTTGAACGTATGGAAGAACAGGGAAATCGCTGCTACTTTTAATGATAAGGAGATCCAAATCATTCATTCGAACTTTATATATGTCAATGAGCCCGTTCCGATGCCATACTTAGGTGCTTATATGCCGGCAGGTTCGTTCCCTCTACCTCTTAACACAGGTATACTTGTCTCATCCGATTCTGGTGATCGTCTAAATATAGAGTTTACAACCACCTCGGAACATTCTACTCCACTTCCAGTATCTGTACCAACAATTGATGAAAATGGAAACGTGACACTTAAATATCGTGTAATCTGGGAGATGATTGGAACTTACAACGTCAATGGAGAAATTGACGGGAAACCGGTTTCATATGTTGCAGATGGATTTATGGAATACGTAACTGGAGATTCCATTTCACCCGTATCTCAGTAATGTTGTATCCTGAAATAATTTCGCAGATTCAAAATCCTTTAAATGCTTAATACCAAATACAACAGCAGGCGACGCAAAGAGTTAAACGTTGAGTAAGTAAAATTCCATTTTGGTATTGTGGACTAATCATGTAAAATGAAACAAGTTCGAAATTGGAGTAAAATAGTGTGTCAACTGTATATGATGTATGATTAAAATAAAAAATATTCATGCGTCATCGGTTAAGCGTTAGAAAACCACTCCCGTATGTGTTTTTATATTAATATCCTAAATATTAGTTCATCTATGTCTCCTCGTCCCCCACCTACTCTTGAAGACTCTCTTCGGGGAATGTTTCCCGAAGAGTGGTTAAGGCAAACTGCCAAAGAAACTGGTCTCATAGTACGTGAGCGTAAAATTGATCCTGTCATCATCTTTTGGGTTTTAACTCTCAGTTTTGGTGTCCGCTTGCAGCGTACACTTGCCAGTTTGAAACGAGACTATGAAACCGAATCCAGTAAAACCATAAGTGATAGCAGCTGGTACTATCGCTTCACTCCCGAACTTGTGGAGTTTCTTCATCAGTGTGTAATTCACGGCATAGAAGAGCTTGCAAAAGAACCTGGTAGAAAACTTAGCAAGAAACTCGAAAACTTCCAGGATGTTCTCATTCAGGACAGCACAATTGTTCGCCTTCACTCCTCTTTATCAGACAAGTTTCCAGCAGCAAGAGCAAGAACAGTAGCTGCTGGGATAAAAGTGGGAGTTATGGTAAGTGCAGTTGCTAACGGCCCTAAAACTGTTGCTTTATACTCTGAGAAAACAGCTGAGATCAAAACATTGAAAATCGGTCCCTGGATCAAAGACCGTATTCTTCTTGTTGATCTTGGTTTTTACAAAACTCAAATGTTTGCAAGAGTTGAGGAAAACGGAGGGTATTTTGTTTCAAGAATAAGGAAGAATATGGATCCTATTCTTGTTTCTATTGAAGAGGGACTTTCTAAGACAAAAAGCAAAGAGTTCGCTGGAAAACCTGTTAGTGAGTGTATTAAACAACTTTCTGGAAAAGATATTGATGCAGTTGTAAAAATAGCATTCAAAAGAAGAGCATATAAAGGCAAACAAAAGCAGGATGAGATGCTTGTACGTCTTGTTGCAGTATATAATGATGAGGATGAAAAACATCATATATATATCACAAATATTCAGAAAGATGTTTTGAATGCAAAAGATATTGCAAAATTGTACGGGGCAAGATGGGACATAGAACTGCTGTTTAAAGAGTTAAAAAGCAAATACGCTCTTGACGTTCTGGATACAAAGAATATACAGGTAATTGAGGCTTTAATATGGACAGCAATGTTGACGCTAATCGTTAGCAGAAGAATTTATTCTCTTGTAAGAAACTCAACAGCTCATCCTGAAAAAATGGCTCAATATACGCAGTTACGCTGGAGCACAATATTTGCAGAGAATGCATCAGATCTGTTGACAGTAATTCTGAATAGATGTGGAATTCAAAGAACTTTCGAAACGATAATGAGTGTATACGAAAGTCAAGCATTGGATCCACATGTAAACAGAGAAAGGTTCAGAGAAGAATGGTTTGAATAAGAAATAGAGAGATTGGACTCAAAAAAGAGTAACAGGAAATGGAAATAAATCCTTAACCGATGACCGATGAAAAAATATTAAAAAAGCGAAATTATTTTGGGATAAAACATATAACCATTTTTTTCAACACAAAAATACTGATCGTGGTGATTTCCAATTAATAACTCAAGATTTCTATTAAGTATGTTCAATAAATACTAAAAATGAATATTTATATTGAAATTCATACACTTATATTAAAAACCATAAATATATGCGAAATCCTATATATTTATATGTATGGACTACATTATAAACGTTCTAACAAATAACATTACAAATAACATTACAAATAACATTACAAATAACATTACGAATAACATTGCATAATAAATAACCAAAACACAAAAAGAGAGTCATGTTCATAATTAGTAATTAATTCTAAGGCAGTGTTCTGAATATGTTGTAATTTTTAAGTCACATTTTTGTATACTGTGTTTTGTACACTGTATCTGAAACTGGTCTACCTAGATCAAGTTCTCAATTTTTACGATTTTTTTAAAATTTTGTGGTTCACAGAACTTTCAGTACCTGCCAAATCCAAAAAAGAGTAAGGTTGTATGGCTCTTCGTCATTCCTTGTGGATAAGATGATTTTCAATTCGAGACCGCATTGGTTTTTATGAAGACATTACGAGGATATCCACACAAAACAACGAAGAGCCATGTAGATTCAATGGGTAAAAATAAATTTCATATATTTGTTGAAAATTTGTAACTATTCAGCCTAGGAAAAACAACATCATTAGCCTGATTTACCCAAATTCAATTGGCAAATTTCAGAAAATGTATTTTATTTAATTGTTGGCTATTGATTACGTTTTTTCAATCCTTACTAGTTAAAATTCAGACATGCCGATTTCATCAAAATCGATATAGATCAATAGATTCCGGCAGGCTGAATAGTTACAAAAATTTAAGAATTATTCCAAGTTTATGAAACAATCTCAAGCGATATATTCGAGTACCTAACTATGTCAAAATTATCACATACGTGTAAAGTTGGAAAATTCTCCATTGAATCTGAAGAGGATACATAAGTTTTTTATTAAAAAAATGGAGAGATATTCTTGTGCTTGAACTCCCTAATAAATAATGTTTATTATCTAGTAAATAAAATGTTTAATACTCAGAGAACTGTACAAACACAATCGCAGTTATCAAAGAGTGACATTTTTGGAGTACTCCAGAACGACCGAAGAAGGCTTGTGCTTGAACTCCTCCGCATTCAGGGAAACCAGAGTGTACGTTCCCTGTCCGAAGAGATCGCCCGTATTGAATCCCAAGACGAAGAGCCAAATAGGGGTGTTAGGAAAAGCATATATGTTTCACTGCTTCAGACACATATCCCAAAAATGGAAAATATGGGGATCGTTGCCTACAATAGAGAGCAGGACACTGTGGAACTTCTCCCAGCCTCCCAGGAATTTGACATTTACCTGGAAACTGTTAATAAAGGAGATATACCCTGGAGCCAGTTCTATCTTGGCCTGAGCATATTTGCCACAGTCAGCGGTTTCCTTATAGTTGCAGGGTTAATAAAATGGATCCCAAGTTCTAAGTGGATGCTGTTTACAAACTTTCTTTTCATGGCCGCCTCAATATCCCATATTTGCCAAGTTCGTAAACTTGGAAAATGAGATAAGTTCATCATAGGGCAAATATATCTATTTATCCTATTTTATTTTTAAACAGACTTAATAATCCACGTCATAAAAACGACACATTCATTCTTTTTTTATATTTATCTACTCAGGCAGAAGGTATTTCCAGAACAACAGTCACCCCATATTTTGGATCTACCTCACATAATCTTATATAAGTATTTTGATCTTGCCCAAGGGATTTTTTTCTTACAAACAGATTTTCCGAGTTAATCATTTATTAACTTCTTTTTCAACACAAAGCTTACTGGTAGTGGTAATTGCCTATTACCTGTCCAAAATTCTTGGTAATTAGCCAATAACTAATAGTAACAAGTACGAAAGGAGGGGATTAATCCCCGTTTGAAATTGCAAGAATATGAATGTTCTTTGATGAATTTCTCATTTCTTCACTTTCATAATTGAGATTACAGGGTTAATAATCGAAAATGGAGGTTTTATATTTTGGTTAACAAAAAAATAATACTGAGCATTCTCATTATAGGCTGCGTTGAAATAACACTAAGCGTTCTCATTACAGGACTCAGTACCAAAATCTAGTGATGAATATAAAATTCAAAATCACTAGATTTTGTAAATGGTCATCATCTGTGTAATACAACATAGTGATTCAAGTCTTTAGATAGCGAATATCGATTTTGATAAAAACTGGATTCGTATCCTCTTCAAGTTGAGTGGAAATCTCTCACCTTCCACTCACCAAGCTTTTTTCTTTGATGAGTTGAGCCAGAGATGGCATCTCAAATGTACCGCCGACTCTATTACACATGTAATGATATGCACTTACACCCAGTTTCTTTGTCGTCTGAACAATCGTCATAAATGTGCCATTTGCCTTTGTTCCTTCCTCGTTATGGTTTGCCTTTCCTTTCAAAGAAATGTGTTTTTTGCCAAAAATTTTCCTTAAAATCAGCATCAAGCGACATCTCATTTTTGCTTGAATTGTTGATCCTAATTAATAAACTCACTTTAAAAAGTCTGTTCATTTCGTTTTTTTCGCAAAAAATCTATAAACGTAGATCTTAATTTTAGTTCACAATTAATGTTACAACGAGATAGTATAAAAAATCCACAACTGACCAATACATTAATCTGTTTAGAAGGCCACTCGTATACGATATTTTGAATACGGGTTTTTTGTGGCCATGCAAAATATGTATTTGATCATTTGTTATTCTAGAAATAATAAAGCTACAGGTACGAAAACTAAAATCTTTCAAAAATTTTGTTAAAGAAATACCTGTCATCCTAACAAAATCGTTACCGAAAGGGTTATTCTTTTATTAGGCATACACAAACAAAGTCTATAGATGCCGTAAAATCACACATCTTTGAAAGGCAAGTTTAATCAGAATCTTTTTTGAAGGCACTTAAAATAATATATAAAATTAAATGCAAATAATGAAATGGAACTAAACAATAGATGGATAAGTTAAAGGTAAAGTACAAACCATAATACATAAGAAAGATAACTTCATTACTTGTAATACTATTTTTAAAAAAGTTAGTTTTCATATGTAAACGCGATCTTCATACAGGATGTTTTCAGTATGAGCACTCCGAATTCCCCACAGAACTCAGAAGAAACAGTAACTTTCCCAAAAGAAACAACAGGCAGAATGAGCCAGAAAGCCGGAACAGGTTCCGAAAAATCGGGCATGTTTCCCGAAAGAAATGGCGTTCCTGTACTGGAAGTCAGAGACCTCTGCCATAGATACTCTCATCTTGATTCAAATACCCTGGATAAAATCAATCTCAAAGTGTTCAAAGGGGAGAGAGTTGCAGTGCTTGGAGCTAATGGAGCCGGAAAATCGACTTTGTTCAAGCACCTTAATGGAATCCTGCGGCCTCTTTCAGGGGAAATCCTGATAAAAGGGGAAAAAATGACTAAGAAGAATCTCCGGGCTTGCAGGGAAACCGTAGGAATCGTCTTCCAGGACCCTGACGACCAGGTGCTTGCTCCGAGTGTTGAAGAAGATGTTGCTTTTGGGCCGATTAATATGGGTTTGTCCAGAAGAGAGGTGGAAATGAGAGTTAAAGAAGCCCTTGAGATGGTCGGACTCACAGGTTTTGAGGAAAGGGCTCCGCATCATCTAAGCGGAGGGCAGAAGAAACTTGTGGCGATTGCAGGCATCCTTGCCATGCGCCCTGAGGTTATAGTCCTTGATGAGCCAACAGCTGGCCTTGACCCTCTCAGTTCTGCTCGCGTGCTTGAGTTAATTATGAAGATGAACAAGGAACTTGGAATTACCCTTCTCCTTTCTACCCATGATGTGGATGTGGTTCCTTATTTTGCAGAAAGGGTTTTTGTTCTCCATCATGGAAGACTTGAGGCTGACGGAAGCCCGGATGAGATATTTAGTGATCCCAAACTCCTCAGGAAAGCTCACCTCAGACTTCCGAGAGTGGCTGAAGTATTCGAGATGCTCCAGCAAAAAGGACTCAATGTTAACATACAGATAACAGCCGAAGCAGCCAGAGACGAAGTACTGCGGCTTATAAGCTCGGGACAGCAAAATATGAGGCTTGATTGAAAGCCGGAAATAGTCCTCAGAGGAGAATTTTTAATGGTAACGCTCACGGATATTGAACGCGAATCATATAAAGACAGTCCAGTACACAGGCTTGACCCCCGGATAAAGCTGCTTTTTACATTTGCAATAATCATTTATGCAGTTAGCCTGCCCCGGATTCACGAAAAAAATATGGTCCGCCTTTTTGCCATCGAGGTTTATTTGCTGCTTCTGGTGCTTGCTGCAGGGCTCGACTTAAGATACTTTTTCCTTCGTATTCTTGCAATTTTACCATTCGGACTCACAATAGCCCTTATCCAGCCATTCTTTAGACCTTCCTTTATAGAAAATTATACTCTATACCCTCTTGACCTGCCTTTCGGGCTCAGTATAACTTATGAAGGACTTGACTTTGGAATCACCCTGCTTGCAAAATTTCTGGTCTGCATAACAGCTATTATCCTGTTTTCTTCTACTACGCGGCTGAGAGATATGGTTGCAGCTGCAGACAGAATAGGCATTCCAAGAGAGTTTACTCTGCTTTTGAGCATGATGATACGCTATCTTTTCCTGTTCTGGGCCGTTCTTAAAAGGATAAGGACCGCACAGCAAACAAGGCTTTTTGATATCTGGAACAAAGATGTGCCAAGAAAATGGGTCATCGAGCAGGTAGGAAACAGCATAAGTTCTATTTTCATACGCTCCTACGAGCAGGGAGAAAGGACCTATATAAGTATGCTTTGCAGAGGTTACGGAAGTGGTCATGAAAAGGCTTATTATAGGACAAAAATCAGAGCTCAGGACATCTTCTTTTTGCTCCTGAGTGCAGGTTGCATATTATATATACACCTTTATGTCTGAAAGGAGCTTCCACTGCCTCCACTACTCCCTTAACTTTTCTGAGAACTGATTCTTTCTGATAACTTATTATTTTTGAGAACTGATTCTTTCTGAAAACTGATTATTATAGAAGATTTTGAAAACCGCTTCCTACAGCCAGAAGATTTTATCTCTTTTTCAAAAATACAACCGTATTATTAACTGGAGGTTCCGGCTGAACCCTGAGATATTCTTCAAATCCTGAAGGCAGTTCAAAGAGGAAATTACTGTCCAGAATTCTCCGAAGGCCCTTTTCATAAAGGCGGTAGGAAACTTTACTTTCTTTGGGAAGGACTTTTGCAAGGTGCTCGAATATCTCTTCTTTGGGTTCAGCCTGGGCCGCAACCATGTAAAGGTCACATCTGGTTTTAAGGGGCAGGATGAAATGGTTTCCTTCGATTATCTCAATACTTTCGGAAAGACCAAGACAAGCAATTACCTCCCGGGAGAGGCTTACCCTTTTTCCATCCTGTTCAATTCCGATTCCGAAAAGACCGTGTTCGCGACAGAGCATTATTAGACTCAGAGGTAGAGGGCCGCTTCCAAGAAAAAGAACACAATCCTTTGGTTTAAGACCTGAACCTGTATATTCGGTTCTGGCAAGCTGCAGGTAGTTCGGATAAAATGTAAAATTCTGGAGAGTTTGCCACGGATTCGAGCTTTCAAGAAGACTTTTTGCTTTTTCGATTTCAAGTTTCAAATTGTATAAAAACCGAAAGCGAGAAATCTCAGCAATCAGAATATTAAAATCCGGGCTTTCAAAGAGTACATCAATAGACTGTTCATCTATATCCAGAGATACCAGTTCATCCAGCCTTTTAAACACGGCATACAGTTCAGGAGAGGAATTATCCAGGATATCGGTTTCTTTAAGATCTTTTATCTGGGTATAGATCTGGCGAAATTCGGCAATTAGAGGCTTAACATCTATTTTTTGAATGTTACTCACACTCCATGAAAACCAGGGTATTGTTTACTTTTCCAGCGGGGTAAATTTCGTTTATTTTTCTGAAACCTTTAATCTGTTCCGGCTGGACTGGCCAGTATAATAATTGTCTTATGCCGCTATAGTTGCGATAACACACTGAAATTGGTTTTTCGGAACTTGATTCTCGATTTTTTATCATTGTATGTAAGTTCTCGAAGATACGTTGTTTGGGTTCGGCAAGTCCTGCTATAAGCACAGAGTCCCATTCCATTTTTGAAAGTACGGTTTCGTCTCCCTCAAGAATAGTGATTTCCTTTTCAAGCCCAAAGTGCTTTATACAGCTTTTTGCCAGATCCACGGCTTCAGGATCCTGATCTACTCCAATGCAACGGATGCCATATAATTTACTGAAAAAAAGTAGAGTAACAGGAAGAGGACCGCAGCCTATGAAAGACATCACTTCAATTCCAGGGGATGCCCGAACTTGAGTCTTGACCATTTTTTCGTATCTGGAATATAGAGGAAAAGATTCCATCATTTTCCAGGGTTCCCTGTAAGCCAGAATATTTTTTGCTAGCTGAGTCTCATGCAAACTAAAAAAACGAGTATAACTGGTGTAAATTGCAGGAAGAACAGAACGGATCACCGGATCTCTAAGTAAGGCCTGACAGAGATCTTCAGAAACATCCAGATGCCCAAGCTCATCGAGCTCGGAAAATATCATATAAAGTTCAGCCATATTTGATTCTGCACTTATACTTAAATCACGATCTTTAATATTGTTGTAAAAATGTAAGATATGGGACCTGATGTCATATAATTGCGGCTCATAGTCTTGAAAAATGGGCAGTAAACTGTTGCCCTCAGCACTTAGTAAGCTGTTCATGAGATCACACTACTCCGTGTTATTAATCAATAATATATTAATAAAAATATATTTTATATATGATTAATTTTTGTTGAATATATATAAACTTATCTACAATCTTAAAAAAGTAAGTATATTAAAAAAATTCATTGCATTAAGTAAAAAATAAGACAAAAAACGTAAGATGGCTTAGTAAAAATCATTTAAACCATACGAAAACAAAAAAATAATATTTGTTAACAGCGGGAAAATAAAATTGTTGCGGCATTTTAGGGGAATTCAGGTATCCTCTTCAAATTTCAAAAAAGAGAGTTTTAGAACTTTTTCGGCAGCATTGTATATTTTATGTTAGACTTAACCAGGTCCGGAAATTTCTAGATTTAGCTCTATTGGTTGTTGTATCCTTCAGTTTCATTCTTTGCAATAAACGGTTTTGACTTCCGAAGTCTAATTTTCAGGCATTTTATGTGCGTATTTTTGAACCTAATAACATTTGCTCTTGCAACTTTCTCAGACATATTTTACTCCTTTCCTGAACAGACAGGATTTTCTTAACTTATGGATTATACTTTTAATAGATTTCTTAAAATAAATTATTTCCTATTGGTACTAATCTGTATACAAAGTTAATAAATTTGTCTATATACATAATACTACAATGAAATTTACTAATGCAGTAAGTTAAAAAAGTTATTTTGAAGAATACAGATATTCCAGTAGATTTGAGTCCAGTAAATCTGCAGAAGGTTGTTTTGAAAATTAAAAACTTTAGGCTTCTCTGTTTTTAGAGTTAAGAGGGTTCTAAAAGCTCTAAGGAAATATGAGTTTCTTCATATCCTCTGTGGTATTGTTACTATATTTCACTTTTGTAGAATAAAGTATTTATTAGTTATGATGTTTTACTATTTGATAATACAAAAATAAATTTTAGTAATACTAATAACCTAACACTAATAACCTATTATTGTGGGTAACGGGTTCAAGAGGGGTAGATTTGCGGTGCAGGGAATAGGAACAAAGAAAGTTTTGCCAAAGGAAAAAAATAGCTTGCCGTTACATAGAGTGAAGGACAAGTTATTCCTTGCCTCTTCACCAGCCTCTCCTGTTGACTTATACTTCTCTCCTTTTACTTATCCTGTTTCTAATCCTTTTACTTATCCTGTTTCTAATTCTGTTTCTAATCCTGCTCCTGATTGTTCGTTTTTATCTCCAGGGCTTTTCTATCTCGACCTGAACATTTACAGGGAAACTGTAATAAAAGCCCTTATCAAAAAACAAAATGATGAGCTGTATCGGCTAATTAAAAGAGTCAAATTTGACGGAAAATACTATCGGGTAAAATGTGCGCGTTTAGGGGAATGGAAATACTGCTGGGATCTAGCGGTCCGAGTTCAATTTGTTGGAATGATGCCGGGGTTAGCCTTCGAGCCTAAAAAAATCATTTCTAAAGAAGACAAGAAAATAATCTACAGATCCCTTGTCCTGATAAATCCATATGAGTTGTGGGAACGAAAATTGGTCGAAAAATTATGGAACCTTCGGGATAGGATTGAATTCCTGATAGCAAAAATCCTCTTTCATGAATGCATCCATATACTTATCTTTCTCGGAAAAACTCTACCCTCAGGTTTTGAGCAGACGAGTATTTTTCTTGAATTCAAAGAGCTGCTTAAGTTTGCAAATTCAAAGCAATTGTGCCCTGAATGTTGTGGCGTCCAGTCCCACCTGCGGAATCTGGTTGATCTTTGCCCGGATTTTTCCAAACAGTCTGAAGAAAAACCATACCTGGTTACTGAGCTTTACGAGTTTCTCATCCACGAAAAATATAGCATCAAAAAAACCGATCTGGCTTTCGGCCTTCCCTGCAGCAACAGAAAAATTTCCCAGAATTATGTGAAATTGGCAGCTTTGAAAATGGGTCTCTGTATGGAATTTAATAAAAAAATCTGGAAAAAGGAAATTAACAGGTTGCAAATGGATCTGGAAAAACTGTATGACAGAATTGACGATAACTAGAGCTAAGGGTGAGTTAGTTGAAAAATTCCCTTGAAAATCTTGAACATCAAGGACTGGAAAGATATCAGAACGAAAAATGAAGGAACGGGAGTAAAATATGGGTGAAATAACAAATGGCGCTATGAAAATCATTAGTTTAACCAGGAGTTCTAAAACGTTTCATCCAGTTCCTGCCTGCTTTGCTACCACAGGCAGGGCAAAAAGGAGTTCAGATGACTTAGGCGATTTCGGAGGTAATTTTATTTTGTGTCTGTTCGCCATAGACCATTAATCGATATTACCAGTTGATATTTAAGATTTTTGGTATATTTCCTATTACGTATTGCTAACTTTTATAATAATATTCTTACGAAACCAGGACGTTATTTTAGCATGAAAGTTCTTTCAAGTACTTTCATTTCTTTGTGCCTGTTCGATAAATTCATTCTTCATACTTCATATTTTTGAACAAAGATGTCTCATTCATTTTTCCGTGTTTCAAAATAGGGTAGGAGACCAAAACAGAGTAGGAGACAAAGTCAAAAAATTAATATGAATCGATGTGCGACTTAATCGAATATACCAGGCTACTTTATTCGACTAAAAAATAAAAAGAGAGATACATGAGAAGGTTTCAATAAAAAAATTGTCAAAAAAAGTAATACCAAAACGTATATATGTAATACTGGTTAATGTGGTTATCGGAAGTGTTCTTTGAAAACAGTCACTGAAAACAGTACAAGAAACTCAAAAATGCTAAGGTTATTCCTGAAAAAGAATTTTCAGGCTTTATGTTAAGGATAATTTTCAATTCCTTGCTTTAGGAATATTTCTGAACCTAAAGAACTTTTGTTTGGATTTACAGGCAACGAACATGATATTATTTGAATAACATGCATAACCAGTGAAAGTGCTTACAGATGCAGCATTTTCATGCTAAATAAGAGATAGGGGTAAAAGAGGAAAGTGAAATGCACATACCTGATTCATTCATACCGCTTAGCCAGGCAGTAATTTACTGGGTTATTGCCCTTCCGTTTATTATAATGTCAATGAAATGGGCAAAAAACGAGCTTGATGAGATGAAAGTACCGATTCTTGCGGCTCTTGCGGCAGGAATTTTTGCAATCCAGGCCATGAATATTCCCATAGGGATGGGAACAAGTGGGCATATGGTAGGAGCAGTCCTTGTTGCCATCGTGTTCGGAAGCCCCTGGGCTGGGGTCCTTGTGCTTACTCTAGTCCTGCTTGTGCAGGGGTTCGCCTTCGGGGACGGGGGAGTCACTACCATGGGAGCAAATATTCTGAATATGGGTGTCATTTCCGGATTTGTTGGATATTATACATATGTTGCCCTTCGAAGTAGGGTAGGTACAAGCATTGCAGCCTTCGGAGGCGCCTGGCTCGGACTATTTATTTCGGCAATAGTTTGTGCGATCCAAATGTGGATTGCAGGCACCTTCCCCCTTGTCCCAGGTCTAATTGCAATGGGAACATATCACTTGATAATTGGTTTTATAGGTGAAGGACTGATCACCTCAGTTGTAATCACAGCGATTGCAAAATCCCGTCCTGATCTTCTTGAGGATAATTTCACTGCCAGACCCGATAAACATAAAAAGGAGGCTCATGCATGAGCGGAAAATCAAACATGAAATTATTTTATGCCGGAATTGTGATTGCACTTCTGCTTGCGGTTCTAGCTCCTTTCCTCGCATCCTCCGACCCTGACGGGCTTGAAAGTGCTGCTGGGGGGGTGGTTGAAGAATCGAAGATGTCCCAAATTGAAGAGACTGAACCTGCGGTAAGTTCTCCGATGTCTGACTATTCCATCGAAGGCCTGGGAAAGAGTGGGGAAGTAGTAGCAATAGCTGTTGGAACACTTGCAGTGCTGGTTATCAGTTTAGGGCTAGGAAAAGTTTTTAGCAAAAAAGTCTGAACATAAAATAGAGTTCTCTTCCATAAAAACCGTTCTTCCCAAAAAGTAGGGGAGAAACGGCTCGCATATTAAAAGATCTTTGAAAAAGTAATCTTTTCAGTAAAACTTTACAGATTTTGTTTCAACAAAATAATTTAGTCCTCCTGTCTCTGGAAAAAAATTCAAGCATTGCTAATAAATATTACACTCGAAGGACATAAGTCCTTTACAATGCAGATTTTGCATTTTGGTTTTTTTGCCTGGCAGACCTTCCTCCCATGATAGATCAGTGTCATGGAAATTGAATCGAGATCTTCTCTTCGGGCAAGTGAGATAAGGTCCTGTTCAATTTTAGCGGGGTCGGAGTTTTTCGTAAGTCCCAACCGTCTTGAAATCCTTTTTACGTGAGTGTCTACAGCAACTCCCTCTACTATTCCAAATGCTCTAGAAAGTACTATATTAGCCGTTTTCCTTCCGACCCCTGGCAAACTGATAAGTTCTTCCATAGTCTTTGGGACTTTTCCGTTGTACTTCTCAACAATAATCTGCGCAGCAGTTTTGATATTTTTTGCCTTGCTTTTGTAAAAACCTGTGGAATATAAATCGTTTTCAAGTTCTCTGATGTCTGCACTGGCATAATCTTCTGCAGTCCTGTACTTTTTGAACAGTTTATCAGTCACTCTATTAATCTGTACATCAGTTGACTGGGCTGAAAGAACAGTCGCCACAAGCAGTTCAAGGGGATTGCTGTAGTTAAGAGAGGGTTTTACGTCAGAATACTCTTCTTTTAAAAGAGCCCAGATTCGGTCGAAATTGTGTCTGTTATCAGGAATATCATATTCGAAAATGAAGTCCTGAGTGTCAGATTTTTTTGACTTTTTTTCAGGCATGCTAACTCCTTCTTCTAGTTTTGTCCCATTTTTCGCCGGAAATTGTTTGTTTTAGGAAATGGTATTTTCTTGTGCTTCTTTGAAGCTTGAGTTCGATGTCCGATCCAGCAGGTTACAGCATATAAGGAATACCCGAACATTTAATAGGATAGGTAAAGACCAGTTTTTCATGCCCGAGGCTTTGAGCCCTAACTTCTCAGCCTATGTTTGTTTTATGAAAATGCAGCTATAAAAGTAAAGCTGCATATTACCCTTTATACGAGTTACCAAAAAAGAAGCAAAAAATGTATAACTTGGAGGAGTTGTGTATGAAACGTACCAAAAACTTAAAGAACTATATTCCTGGAAGAATTCTGGAAGCCCCTTAACGGAAATACTGAATTTATAAAATATAAATTCAGTTTATCCAGAAAAAACTCTCTGTTTTAATATAATAATGCGTAGACCATAAGTTTTATAGCTAAGAATTTTTAAACCAAAGATATTGGTGATTTTTTGGTAAAGAGGGCACTGCTCAGCGTCTCAGACAAGACCGGAATTGCAGAATTCGCACGCGGGCTTGAATCACTTGGCGTGAAAATTATTTCAACAGGCGGGACAGCGAAAATTCTTCGCGACGCCGGCATAGAAGTTACTGATGTCTCGGAAGTCACAGGCTGTCCGGAGATGATGGGAGGAAGGGTTAAAACTCTCCATCCAAGAATTCATGGCGGGCTCTTATGTCTGCGAGAGAGCCAGGAACAGATGGCTGAGGCTGAAAGAGAAGACATCTCGCTTATTGACATGGTGGCTGTAAACCTCTATCCATTTGAGGTAACGGTCTCAAAGGAAAGCGTCGAACTCGAAGAAGCCATTGAGAACATAGACATTGGAGGGCCAACTCTTCTTCGTTCGGCAGCTAAAAACTACCGTTCGGTTATAGTACTTTCAGATCCGTCGGACTACGGGCGTGTCCTCAAAGAACTCCGCTCAACAGGGGTAGTTTCGGAGGCAACTCGAGCTGCCCTTGCAGTTAAGGCTTTCAGGCATACTGCGGATTATGATGCAGCAATCGATACCTACCTGAGCAAAACCCTGCTCGAAGAAAACGTGCTTCGCCTGAATTTTACTGGCGGTGTAAAACTTCGCTATGGCGAAAACTGGCATCAGAAAGCCTATTTTTATAAAGATTCCCAAATTGAAGGCCCTACCCTGGCAAAAGCTACTCAGCTGCACGGAAAAGAACTCTCCTACAATAACTATGTGGACGCCGATAATGCTCTTCAAACGGTGAAAGAACTAGGAAATGCTCATCCTGGCGTGGCAATTGTAAAACACAATAATCCATGTGGGCTTGCAACCGGCAGCACACTCCTGCAGGCTCTTCAGGCTGCCTGGGACGGAGACCCAATTTCAGCTTACGGAAGCATAATCTGCACCAATGAAATCTTTGACCTCGAAGCTGCGACTTTTCTGAACGGAAAATTTGTGGAGATTATTCTTGCTCCTGACTTCAAGCCCGATGCTCTTGAATACCTGAAAAAGAAAAGTGAAAATCTTAGACTCCTTAAACTGCCTGATCTCAGGGAAGCTTTCGGGACGGACTACACATATAAGTATGTAATCGGAGGCATGCTAAAGCAAAGTCGAGATATTGGCCTCTACGAAAAATGGGAATCAGTCACAGACATTCCTTATCCTGAAGAGAAGCGCTCTCTTTCGGAATTCTGCCTTAAAGCCTGTAAGTCAACTAAATCCAATTCAGTGATCCTTGCTCACGAGTATGAGCCAGGTTTCTTCATGGTACTTGCTATGGGCGCAGGACAACCGAACAGGGTGGACTCGATTCGTAAACTTGCAGCCACAAAAGCTGTTGAAAATCTCAGGATCATTTACGAACGGGAAAATCCTGAAACCTCCTTTGAAGATTATTGCCAGAGAGTTATGTCAGAATGCGTAATGGCCTCAGACGCCTTCTTCCCCTTCGATGACAGCATAATTCATGCAGCAGAAAATGATATTCGCTACATAGTTTCCCCAGGCGGATCAATTCGGGATGGCGAAGTCATTGCTGCTGCAAATCGGCTAGGAGTTTCCATGGTCTTTACAGGCATGCGCCACTTCCTTCATTAATAATCTTCATGTGTGGATGTAAATAATATGGGTTCTTCGTCATTCCCTATGGATTAGATGATTTTCAATTCAAGGCCGCACTGGTTTTTATGAGAATATTATGAGAAGATATCCACACAAAACAATGAAGAAGGATAATATGTGAATATCCCTGAGCTAAAAACTCAGGGTTTTACGCTTCTTCATATGAATTTATTAAATATATAAAAAAATAGTATTGGCCAAAAAAACGGAAGTATCTAAAAATATTGTTCTATATTTGAACCTATTCTGGAACTAAAATCTTTGGCGTCAAAATATTTTTTGATTAAAAACAATTTTTGATATAATTAATTTAAAATAATTTATGTTCTTAGTATATTATGGAGTTAGATAGTTAGATTGGTAACCACCTCAATAGATAAGAGAAACCTTAATAGATAAGAGAATAGCCTGGAGGCTGCTGGTCCTTCTTTGAAAATCATGTTCGGGGGAGCATGGTAATCAGGGAGATTTTATTGGGGGATACAGTGAACAGGTACAGCGCCTCCAGGCATTTTCTTACGTTTTTTCTGGATTTACTAACTCTTTTGTTCTCTCTGGTCTCTGGTCTTCTTATTCTCTTATCCTTTTTGTTTTCTGGTCTTTTTATTATCTTATTGCTTCTTTGAAAAGTTGAAAATGCCTTTGTGGACTTTTATTGAAATTTGCCAGATGGTCAGTTGTAAATTAACTCTCAATCAAACCTCTTACTACTGTATTCCCTTTTCAAAGTCTATTAACATCTGGTTAACGCTAAAAACTCGTATAACATGAAATCATACTCCGATTTTAAAACTTTTTATGCGAAAACATTTTTCGTTTGGAACTAATTTTTGGTATAATTAATTTAAAATAATGACAGGGATTATCCTATACTGTACACTAGAGATAACAAAGAGTGAGCAAAGGGTATGAATAGTAAAGAATTGCCCGGAAGCTTTTTGGTCCTGTTCTGAATAATATGCTTGGGGGAGCGTATTTTCCGAGCGACCGTAACGGGGGCTACGGTAAAAGGACCATAAGTTTTCGGGTTTTTCCTTACCCTCCTTTTAATGTATGTTTCTCTTGTTTTTTCTACTAGTTCTGTTAAAACCTCTTTTAAAAACCCTTTTAAAAACCCTTTTACTGTGTGTTCATGATATCGATAAAACCCGGAACCTCTTTGCTAGCGATCTGATCGATTCTTACAGAGTTCCTGGTTTTTGATGAAAATCATTGAAATCATTGATAACTGCCATGATTTCAATCAGAAGAGATTATATTTCCGGAAGGAAACTATAAATTTCAGATTCAGTAAAATGTAATTTTTGAAAATCCCTGGGACAGTTCTTCCCCAAGGAATTTTTCCATTTCTTTTTTCAGGTTTTCAATAGCTTCTTCAATAGTGATTCCCTTGCAAATTATATCAGCTTCAGGGCAGATTGAGATATAGAAGTCTTCTTCCTGGCGGATGGTTGCAGAAAAAGGGAAAAAGATTGTCATGTTTTAAAAAATCTATTAGTCTACGTTTAAATCTTTCGTACTTTCCTATTCATTAAGGTCTTTTTTTACAGAAAATCTCCCTCTGAGCGCAGGAGTTTTATACTTAAGCTGGTATCACATTCTAAATATATATTGTTAAGTTCGTGTGCCCTATGCCAGCAGAGTTTTTACTGTCTTCTCCTGTATCTTTACCTGACCTTTCCGTGCTTATTCTTCTGGGTGTCTTTGTACTTACTGCTCTCAGGCAAGTCGGATCTTTAAGGCTGCATATCTGGCAGATCATGACTTTTGGAGCGATACTGGTACTGTTGCTCGGTGAGATTTCTCTCCGAGAAGCTCTTGCAGCGATTAATATGGATGTGCTCATCTTCCTTTTCGGGGCTTTTTGCGTTGGGGAAGCACTTAACATGAGTGGGTATCTTGCCTGGCTTGGGAACCGGATAGTTTCCAGGGCAAGGGATACGGATCAACTTGTTTTACTTGTGCTGTTTTCTACAGGAATTCTTTCTGCAATTCTCATGAATGATACCCTGGCTATCATGGGGACTCCACTGGTTCTGGGTTTTTCCAGAAAGTACAATATATCTCCCAAACTAATGCTCTTTTCCCTGGCATTTGGGGTGACTACGGGAAGCGTTATGAGCCCTATTGGAAACCCGCAGAACCTCCTCATAGCAATCGGAGGAAACCTTGATTCTCCATTTGTAATCTTTTTGCATTCACTCGCCATACCAACCCTTATATGTCTTTTAATTGCTTACGCAGTGCTAAAACTCTTTTTCCGGGAGGAATTTGGAAAATCAACCCTTATTCACTCTGAAGAAGTTATTACTGACCCTGAACTTGCCAGTGCTTCAAAAATCTCTCTTTTGCTTTTGCTGATTCTCATAGTCTGTAAAATTTTCCTGGTGGAATTTTTCCCTGCCTGGGACTTTGATTTGAGCTGGATTGCACTTTTCTCCGCGTCGCCTGTCCTGCTCAATAGAAAACGCGTTGAGGTCCTGAAAAATATTGATTGGTCAACCCTGGTTTTCTTCGTTTCAATGTTTGTGCTAATGAAAAGCGTATGGATTTCCGGAACATGCCAGGAATTGCTTACCAGGATGTCTCCTCAGTTAGGCTCGGTGTCAATGATCCTCGCACTCAGCATTGGACTCAGTCAACTTATTTCTAACGTTCCCTTTGTTGCGCTCTATCTGCCTGCCATGGGCAGTACAGTTTCTCAGGTGCAACTGATGGCGCTTGCTGCAGGAAGTACAATTGCAGGAAACCTGTTGATCCTGGGCGCTGCAAGCAATGTCATAATTATCCAAAACGCAGAAAAAGAAGGAAAAACTCTATCATTTGCCGAATTTTCCAAAATTGGAGTTTTAATTACTATTTTGGATGCTATTACTTACTTAGTCTTTCTTTAACTTTTTAAACCCATATTTGTCTTGTAATATATTTTAAAGATGTAATACTCCCTTAAACCAAATTTATAGGTCTATTGATCTTTAATGCATCCACTTTTTTTCTACGAGTACGTAAGTATTTTCAACTCTCCAATAAACTTGATATACTCAAAGCACATACACTTTTTTCTGGAAGATATAAGATCATGACCCTGAATAATACAGATCCAAATACCAGGCGCAGACGCACCAGGTGCACTGTACAGAAGAAAACCTTTGGGCCTGTTGACGACCTTGAAACTCATGTCCGGTCCGACTGGTGGCAGACTCTTTTTAACTCACTTTACCTTAAGACCGATGCCGATCTTCTGGATGATATGGAGGTTACTAGAAAAGAGGTCGATCTCATTGTTTCCATTTTAGGAGTGTCTCCTGAAGAAAAAATTCTTGATCTTTGCTGTGGTCAGGGAAGACATATACTTGAACTGGCGAGGAGAGGTTTTTCAAATATTGAAGGATATGACAGGTCCCAGTACCTTATAAGAAAAGCAAGAACCAGAGCACAGAAAGAGAACCTGCAGGTCAGGTTCAGAGAAGGAGATGCAAGAAAACTTCCCTATCCATCTGATACTTTTGACATAGTTACTATAATGGGCAACAGTTTTGGCTACTTTGACTCAACGCTCCAGGACCAAAAGGTTCTTGAAGAAATTTTCAGAGTTCTGAAGCCCGGAGGCAGAGTTTTTGTTGATGTTGTGGACGGAGATTACATGAAAAAAAGCTTCCAGCCCAGGTCATGGGAATGGCTGGACAGGAAATACTTTGTCTGCAGGGAAAGAGCCCTCTCGGCCGATGGTGATCGGCTAATTTGCAGAGAAGTGATAAGCCGTATTGACAGAGGAGTAATTGCAGACCAGTTTTACGCTGAGAGGTTATACAATAAAGGAAGCCTTTTTGAGTTGCTTACTGCGTCAGGGTTTAGTAGTCCGACTTTTCACACTACTTTTAGCCCGGTATCCGCAGTTACTCAGGATGCGGGCATGATGGAACAGAGAATCCTGGTCTCGGCCTCTGTTGAGAAACCGTGGCCTCCTTCTCTTCACGCAGCCGGGAATAAAAAACCAATGAATATTGCAGTTGTGCTTGGAGATCCGAGAAAAGAAGATCAGGTTAAGCCTGCCTGTGTCTTCGATGATGATGATTTTGATACTCTTGATAGAATGAAAAAAGCACTTGCAGAGATTCCTTTTATGAAATTTACTTTCCTTGACAGGCACGAAACGTTGCTGGAGGAACTGAAGAAGAAAGCAGCAAAAATTGATCTTGTACTTAATCTCTGTGATGAAGGGTTTAATAACGACCCCACAAAAGAGCTTCATGTTCCGGCTTTGCTCGAACAGCTCAACATTCCATATACAGGGGCGGGCCCTCAATGTCTTGCTTTCTGTTATGACAAATCCATTATAAGGGGCCTTGCCAGAGAGATGCGTATTCCTGTAGCAAAGGGAATGCTTGTAACCGAAGACTCGGAGCTTTCAAAGCTTTCTCTCTCTTTCCCCCTGCTTGTAAAGCCCAATTCAGGGGACTCAAGTTTTGGGATTACACAGAAAAGCATTGCTCACAGCCGTGAGGAACTTCTTGAAATTCTTGCGGCAACCCGGGAAAAAATTGGCTCGAACCGGCCTTTCCTGCTGGAAGAGTTTCTTCCCGGAAAAGATATCAGTGTTGGCATTATTGGAAATCCGCCTGCATGTACTGTACTGCCTATTACGGAAGAAGATTACTCGGGAGTGCCTGAAGACCTTCCAAAGATCTGCGGGTATGAAGCTAAATGGATTCCAGGTTCTCCGTACTGGAACATAAAGTCCGTGCTTGCTGATCTCCCAGAAAAAACCCGAAAGGAAATCGTAAAATGCTGCCTTGCTCTCTTTACCAGATTAGGCTGTCGGGATTACGCCCGTTTTGACTGGAGGCTTGACGCCGAAGGCAAACCCAAACTTCTTGAAGTAAACCCCAATCCTGGCTGGTGCTGGGACGGTCATCTGGCAAAGATGGCGGCTTATGCTAATATTTCCTATTCCGAAATGCTTAAGGCCATTATAGAAGCTGCAAAGGAAAGGTATGGCCTTGGAGCTTCTGAAAATCTCGAGCCAAGGAAAATGCCTGAAACCACTCCCCGAAAAAGCCCGGATGAATGCGCTGCTGAGTTTGAAGAGGAAATTGAAGCTAGAAACGGTATTGATTCCGAAAATAACAGGAAGAAAAGTGTTTTTTCAAAAACTTCCGGAACAGTACAGGCTTTTGAGAGCATATAAACTCAAAAAAGTGTGGGATGCGAAAATATCGGGTATTTCTTTTTCGCGTCTCGTTTTTTTATAGTTCTGTTACTTCTTTTACTTCAGAATGTTTACTTCTTTTACTTCAGAACGTTTACTTCATTTACTTCAAATGTTACTTCTGAATGATAATTGTAAGAATATCCTCATCCTGCATTCTATGGTCAAGGCCTACTCTTTGCCCCGGGTGTTTTGCGGAGGTGCCCCAGATCTGAGCATAGCGGAACTTCCTGCGGAAATCCCTGTGCAGGCGATCGCAAATCTGGCCTATGTTGGTCCCGCTCATAACTATCAGGGGCTCTTCCATATCGGCAGACTGACCCTGTGGCTTTAAGTAGACTCGAATGAAACCCAACCTGTCGTAAATAGCATCTTTGAGAGTCCCGATATTAATGCCTTCATGGGCTGAAATAAAGATCGAGTTAGGGTATAGCTCTCTGCATTCTTCAATCAACTGTGGATAGGCCAGGTCAACCTTGTTAACAGCTATTAGAGACCTGACATAGCTGCGGTTGCTCAGGACAACGTCAATAAGCTGGTCAACCGTTATGTTTTCTCTTATAAGTACACTTGCGTTGTGGATCTTATACTCATCCAGCACAGCCTTGATAGTTTCCTCATCCAGGTCAAGGTCAACGGTTGAATTGATCACTACCCCACCTCTATCTTTTTTCTTGATTACCACATCAGGGGGCTCTTCATCCACACGAATGCCGGCCTGGTAAAGTTCGTCCATAAGTACTTCGTAATGCTTGGGCTGGAATACATCAAGCAAAAATATAACCATATCCGAGTTTCTGATAACAGATATGACTTCCTTTCCACGTCCACGCCCTGAAGATGCGCCTTTTACAAGCCCAGGGACATCAAGGAACTGGATTGTTGCACCTTTGTGTTCCAGTACGCCTGGCACAACTGTAAGGGTAGTAAATTCATATGCTGCCACTGCAGAATTGGCACCCGTGATTTTGTTCAGAAGCGTAGATTTCCCTACTGATGGAAAACCTACAAGGGTGACGGTTCCATCTCCTGATTTTCTGACCGAGTACCCTTCTCCTCCTCCTTTTGCCGAGGCTTTTTTCTCAACTTCATCCCTCATGCGGGCTAGCTTGGCTTTGAGGCGGCCTATATGATGGGAAGTTGCCTTATTGTACACGGTCTTTCGAAGTTCGTCTTCGACGTCCTGTATTTGCTCCTGTATGCTGCTCATCTGGAACCTGCCGATTTAGGGACTAAAGAAATGATTTTCATATTAATTGAAAAAGAAACCGTGTCCAAACGGTTTATACAAACCTTTTTTGATCCAAAAGAGATCCGTATCTGGATATTTTATCCTGAATAGTTGAATGCAATATATATAACTATGGAATGTTTTCATTTACTGGTTCTGAATAATAAGGCTACTCAAAACATTTCTATTTCATAATAATTATAATAATACTTAAAGCTTATTAAAAGCTGCTTCCGGTGAAAATTTCTTCATCAGAACTGGATTCAAAGAGACAGTCTTACTTATTATGATGAGTGGCCGTTTATCTTATTCAAAGGAACTGTCTCAAAGGGACAATCTCTCCTATCCATTGAGATTATTTTCATTCAAAAAATATTATTTTTATTCAAAGAATATTATTTCTCCTGTCCTCTCATACACACGTATCCCTTCGGGAAGCTTTGAAGCGAATTCTGCGGAGTTAAGAGTTTCCAGAAACTTGCAGACTTCGGGAGTTTCCAGAATTTCCTTCCTTATAAGGAAATCATATTCTTCTTCTGCAAATTTTACAAATTGGAGCCCATTCTTTTCAGTACAGTTTCTTATTCCCACACCTACTTCGGCGTTTTCTGAGATGATGGTCTCACAGACAGCTACTTCCGATTTTGCTCCGGATGCATATCCAGGAATCGAATCTGTAAACTCCTTTTTATCAATTCCCTTTCCAGCTATAAATTCTGCAATTTTCAGGTCTAAAAGAGCTCTTGTACCTGAACCACGATTCCGGTTAATCAGGTGTTTTCCCGGGAGGTCAGAAAGCCCGGAAACCTGCCTATCCTCCCTGACAAGAAGCCCTACTTCCCGCCTGTACCCTTTGACAAGAACAATGTCCGAAAGTCCCATATTCTCGATTGTAGGGACGTTATACAGGACTCCATCCTGTCCCCGGTGGTCTCGTGACGGCAGATTCACGCCTGCAATATCGGCTGTATTTGCGGCAATTGCACTGAAGCCCCCGCTTGAACTTGTGTAAAGGGCCCGGAAACGAAGTCCACTAAGGTCTTCAAGAAGGTCAAGACCAGGACAGAAGCCGCCTGCTATCAGGATATCAGGTTTTTCAACCTCTCCGAAAAGAGTCACTTCTACAGGGGTTCCCGCTTCAATAAACTCTGTACTGGGTGGGATTTCAATAAAGCCATCTGCCCCGAAAAGAGAGGTTATGGCACCCGAGCCTTTATCTGCAGGATAAACCCTTCCCCTGATCAGGCCTACTGGGAGAAGTTGTTGCCTTCCTTCTGAACGGAAACGTGTGCCTATAACTCCTTTTTCCGTTTTTTTAAGCGCTTTCTCTTCTCCAAGGGTTTTTCTAAGTAGGGGAGCTACGAATTCGTTAAAAATTGTTAATGCAGATGTAGGGTTTCCAGGAAGCCCTATTATAGGGACACCTTGTATTATTCCAATGACCACAGGTTTCCCAGGTTTTACACTTATGCCGTGGGCAAGGGTTTCTCCGATTTCATCTACGAGTCTGTACATCACGTCCCCTGACCCCGATGACGTGCTGCCAGAAGTCAGAATCAGGTCACACTCCGAAACCGCAGTTTCAAGTACCTTTTTCATGGCTGCCTTGTTATCTTCTACAATCCCGTAAAGCAGGGGGAAAGCGCCACATTCATGTATGCCAGCATATAAGGTGTAAGAGTTTGCGTCATATATCTTTCCGAAAGTAAGTTTTTCTCCGGGACGCACAAGCTCGTCTCCTGTTGAGAGTATTCCAACCTGCAGTTTTAGGACAGGCACATCCTTTTTTCCGACAGAAGCAAGCACTCCGATTTCCCTGGTCCCGAGCTTCCGACCTGCCCTGATCATACGCTCTCCTTTTTGGATGTCAGAACCGGCCTTCATGATATTTTCTCCCACAGTTACAGGACTGTAAATCGATACGGTTCCGTCTTCTTCAGAACTATATTCAACCATTACCACAGCGTTAGCTCCTTCGGGAATCGGAGCTCCGGTAGCTATTTCCACGGCTTCCCCCGCTGAAACATTGAATTTTACATCCGAGCCGGCCTGGATGTTTCCGATGAGTTTGAGTTCTACAGGCTCGGTTCCGCTGCATTCATACGTATCCTCTGCCCTGACTGCATAACCATCCATTATAGCTCTTGGAAAAGGAGGGACATTGATTTCGGTAACAATATCCTCTGCAAGGATTTTACCGTAAGCGTTTTCAAGGGTTAAGCGTTCCTGCCTGGGAAAAACTTGCAGGTTATTTATTATTTCCCGTGCCTTCTCTACAGAGATAAGTTCCCGAAATTCTTTGCGTTTCATAGAAATTCAACCTTAATTTACAGGTCTTCAGATAAGTGTTCTAGTTTAATAGTATTTCCAGGCATGTTTCATACTGTTTTATCCCGACATTTTATACTTACTTTTTTCCTCAAAAAATCTAAAAAGCAAGTTAATTAAGAGCTGCTCAACTCGAAATTAAAAAAACTCAAAATTAGTCCAGGTAGCAGATTTAATAAAAATTCAAAATTAGTCCAAATAGAAGCTTAAGTAGAACGTCAAAAGATTTAGAATCTAAGTTTAAAACACGAACTTAAAAGAAACTTCAACAGGGACTTAAGAACAGCTTAAGTAGAAACTTAAAAAGAGGAACATACAAAAGCTGCTTCAGAAAATTATCCAAAAAAATCGTGGCGGGAAAAGTCCCGCTTGATTTTATTGCCCCTTCTGTTTCTTTCATTTATCGGGGTTGCCTTTTTATTTGTAAATTGGCGCGCCCGTACTCTGGGTTATTTTCTCAAAAGCTTCAACCATCTTCATTGTCATGGGCCCGGGTTTGCCTGTGCCTATAACCCTGCCGTCAAGTCTGGTTATAGGAGCAGCTTCAGCTGCAGTGCCTGTGACAAAAACTTCATCGGCTGTGTAAAGGTCAAATAGACCGAGATTTGCTTCGATGACTTTGTATCCCATCTCGTCCAGAAGCTCGATAGCTGTGGCTCTGGTGACCCCTTTTAAGTTGCTGATTGTATAGGGAGTAAGAACCTTATTATTCTTGACTACGAAGATATTATCTCCTGAACCCTCACAGACAAAACCATTGTGATCCAGGAAGATAGCTTCGTCTCCTCCTTTCTCGTTAGCTTCAATCTTTGCCAGGATATTGTTCAGGTAGTTCAGGGACTTGATATTAGGGGATATGGAATCAGGTGCATTTCTTCGGACACAGACACTGACGGCTTTGAGCCCGACTTCATACAGGTCGCCGTACATGGCTCCCCAACCCTGGGCTATGACAACCACGCAGGGTTTCCCACAATTGCGGGGGTCAAGCCCGAGATCTCCAGTGCCTCTCGAAACAACAGGACGGATATATGCATCTTTAAGGTTATTTTTCCTGAGGGTTTCAAGTATTGCTTCACTCATTTCTTCTTTTGTAAGGGGGATATCCATTGCAATTGCCTTTGCCGAGTCATAAAGCCTGTCAACATGCTCTTTTAACTTAAAGACGCGGCCGTTGTATGCCCTTATGCCTTCAAAAACACCGTCGCCGTAGAGGAAACCATGGTCATAGACCGAAACTTTGGCTTCGGATTTGGGAACAAACTTCCCATCCAAGTAGATTAATAACTCACTCATTTGCGAACAATCCTCTGCAATCTTACTACTTTATAGAGTTCACTTATTTTCTTGATAATGTCAATTAAATATGATTGTAATATGCAAACCCTATAAACCATTTACTTTATTTCACTCATTGACAGTATGTAAGCTCTGCGCGGGGTTTTAAAAATTCAAAGCCTCAGGGAAGTTTCCATACTGGCAAATTCCTAAGTAAAATGCCGAATAAGTCAGTATATACTAAATATATATTACAATTCCGATTCTATATAAATATTTTAAGATATTTACAGTCCCAATTAATGTATCCATACAAAAAGCTTTTATGTTAAAACGCTTATTTCGTATTCCGTACTAAGAAAAGCAAACAGGGCTCGTGGCTTAGCCAGGATATAGCGCTGGGCTTCTAACCCAGACGTCGGGGGTTCAAATCCCTTCGAGCCCGCTTAATTCTTAATCTATTCTAATTAGCCTTAAAAGCCGTTTTTGAATTCTCTACTTACTTCAAATCAACCTGCGCAAACTGTTTTCACTCTCATTCTTTCTGACATGTTTACCCTTTTTCAGTAGAAGTTTATACTTTCTACCTGCCCATCTCTGTTTTTTGACCATTTCTGTAGAGCTTTTATACTTTCTGTCGGCCCTCTCTGTTTTTAGGCCTTCTTTACAGTAAGGAGTCTTAACACAAACTACAGTTTTACCGGAGTGCGCGCAACTTTTGTTTTTGGAAATCTCATATCAAAATTGTAGGATCAAAATTGCAGGATCAAAATTGTAGGAGACGTAGATAGAATAATGCAACAAAAATTCTGTAAAATCGGAAACATAAAAGGCCACTAAACCTAATCTGGAAACTCAAAAAGCCACTAAACAGGATCTGACTTCATAATAGCAGGTACCCCAGTCCCAGCGCGAGAAACATTACTCCTGACATTACTGTTGTAATCAGCCCTATCTGCCTGATACTTTCCACTTTAGCTGCGAGTCCCAGCGGCACCAGCAATATGAGATAAAACGAGGTTCCAACAAAAAATCCTCCAAATAGCAATATGCTGCCTGTAATACTGGCATAAGACAGAGCTGCGGACATCGCCAGAAGGAATGGAGGACACACATTGATTCCTGTCAGGAGGCCAAAGAAAGCGGGATAATTCACGTATTTTTTACTCAGCTTACACAACCCAAAATGAGGCCATTTTTTTACCGCCACAAAAGCTAGCATCAGGACAGAAAGCAGAATCATAGCAGTCCCTATAGCTTTATTAAGCCATGTTCCGTCTATCTGCTTGCCGAGAATTCCCAGGATCAGGCCGAAAAACAGGTAAGCAATTAGCCTACCAATTGCAATTTGTCCAATGGATAGTATATTCCGCCGCAGCTTTCGGTCTTCCGATAGGACAAAAGGCACATATACAGGGGCGCAGGTGACCAGGCAGAAAACGCCCGTGGACAACCCCAGCAACATGCCCCGGGAAATAGTCTCTACGATCATCAGCCACCGCTCATGACTTTGCTAACAAAGAAAAGCCAATGATCACAATGAGAACCATGTACAGATACATTACCCATATCCTGATATTTTTTTTGTCAATAGCCATTTCAGAAACTTCCATTATTACCAGTCAATAAGTAAATGCAATTATTGGAAACTCACTATTTCGCCGGTCATCAGGTAGTGTACAACCGTCCATATGAAGCCTGAAGCAATAAGCAGATTAAAGATAATTGCCAGCGGAATAAAAAATAATCTTATGGTCTGGTCAGTAAACATCAGCTTGTAATTGATCGCACCTGCAGGACATTTGTCCATACATTTTCCGCACTTGGCGCACTCGATTGTTGTTCTTCCCTTCGCAAGCGATTCTTTGGTGATCGCGAACAACTCACAACTTTTCACGCACAAACCGCATTTCTTGCAGAGGGTTGTGTCGATTTTTACTTTAAACGGATTGATAACCCCAATTAGAGTATTGGCAGGCATAAGCGGGCATATAAAGCTACAGAACAGCCTTTTCTTTGTGAGCAGCGGGCCTATCACCAGGAAGATCAGCCCACCAGTCACGAATATCAGCGCTGTGATCCACTCAAAGGTCGTTGTTACACCTGGTGGGTCATAGATAATCCGCAGCGGGCATATAAAAGCGCAGAAGATAGGTATCAGAAAGACAGCGCTGACAAGGATAAGGAACAACATAAATGCGTAAGGAAACAACTTAGCCCATTTTGGGGGGTTTTCAAGAGGTATGATCGGCTTCTTTAATAGAGAAGCAAAAAACTGGTCCATCCATCCGAAGAAACATATCCAGCCACACCACCCTCTTCCCAGGATAAGTACAAGACCGAGCCACATAAAGAGAACGGCAAATAGCGATGTGACTGGGGATGGGAAGACCATTTTTCCTTCGGTAAAGTATGGTACCGCTACGAATGGGATGGTGATAGGACAGATGGGAACGCTATTACTGTTCAAGGCTTGACTGGTCAGCAGAATGCTGCCCCTTTGCACTTCATGTTCCAGACTAAGCGCGATGGTGAAAATTAAACCATCTATTCCAATAAAAGTTACCATGCGGAGAAGGTTGACTCTTCCACTCCACAGGATGAAAAAAGTCAGTGCTGTACCTATTATGACAATAAATGCGGTGACTGCCAGGCGAGCTGAAGAAGAGTCTCCCCTTCCTACAAGAAAATATAAGATTAAACCAGTGATAACTGCCGCAGTAAAACTGACTGCGAAAGAATACTTTAAACGGTCTGTACCGCATCGTGCTCCTTTACTCTCGCTTTTGTTTGATTGAAACACTTGCTTACCTCATCTGGCGCAAAAAAGCTAGGCCCGCTCAATAATAAGAATATTTTTCTCTTAAAATTATTTTTTCTATCAGTTATATAAAAGCTTGTCGAAATTTTTGATACAAAATTCTGACCATTTAATCACCAGCCACATGTTAATGTTATTGTTTTCTGAAACTTTACAAACTGGCGGACTTAAAAATTAATAAGTTAATGTTTACTCCGAAAATTCACAGACTTGCTCTTTGAATCTATTTTCACATGACACTGATAGAGAGTTTCTGAATCAGGTAATTTAAGAAAAGAGCACAGTTAAAAAAATGAGTATCCTGTAATATTCAATATTTGTGTTTCAGTTTACAAAAAGCGCACATGATATTCTTTGAACAACATGCACAACCAATGAAAGTGCTTGCAGATGGCAGTATTTTCATGCTAATTTTCATGCTAATATAGTCTAGCTCCGATATAGATTTAAAAGCTGAAAAACGGGAAGCTAAGAGAAAGAAAATTTAAAAAAACGAGCATGAAATTCATTGAATTACATGCACAAAAATATGAAAGTTATTTCAAGCATTTTCATGTCAGATAAAACTTTGTAAGATTTCATCGCTGAAAATCACTGCTCTGAGCCGGGAATCATTTTATATCCCTCCCCCGAGGGCATAAGTATTGCCAGGATAATATACAGGACAATACCAATTCCTCCTTGCAGAGCTAGGGCTGCAAAAGCAAGCCTTATAAAGGTAGGGTCAATGCTAAAGTATTCACCCAACCCTCCACAAACTCCGAAGAGCATACGTTCTTTCTTGCTTTTAGTCAGACGCTTTTTCATAGTGTAGGCAGTGCGCTTTTCTTCTTTAGCTTCTTCCTTAGCTTCTTCTTTAGCTTCTTCCTTAGCTTCTTCTCCGGCTTCCTTTGCTTCTTCTCCGGCTTCCTTTGCTTCTTCTCTGACTTTCTCTCCAGCACCTCTGGCGGCTTCCTCTTCTTTTTTCTCCTCAGGTTCTATAACGACTCTCTCTTGCATATCTATAGGCTTTGTCCAGGATTTCTCGGTATAGCCGGTTTCAAGTTCTCCTGGAGCCTTGAATTCACTTTCTTTCGGGATTATTTTCTCTTCGGATCTGGGGTTTCCTTGTTTTTCTTTTTCTTCCATATCTCTTTCAGGTTTTGCCCAGGATTCCTCGGTATAGCCAGTTTCAAGTTCCCCTTCAGGTTTGAATTCGCTTTTTTTCGGCTCTTCTCTTTCCAGGGGTGCAGCACTTCCGCTGATTTCCTCTTCGTTTTTTCCCTCAGGTCTCGCACATGGTTCCTCTTCAGATTTGGCTTTAGGTACCCCTGGCACTTCAAAAAAGTATCCTTTAGTTACTTTTTTTTCTTGAGATTCGGGATTTTCCTGCATATAGATTATTCTATTTGTGAGGATTTATATTATTCTGGTACCTTTTCCATCCCCTTCACTATTTTCATGTTTCCTTCTTCTGGCATCTTCTACTTTAGTGGCATTCAGAGCAGCCGCATTCTTTTTCGTTTCGAAAAATCCCATATATCATCAAGGGGAGAAGGATAAACGCAAAACCCAACTTCAGGTCTTCGGGGAGCAGTTCTTTTGCAGTCCCCACAGTTGCTATCGCACTGATCCCGAGTTTTAGATAAAACCAGTCCAGAAGGAAACCTGCCCCAAGAGAGCAGAGAGAAATCATCCCAAGATACAGAGCTGCCGAACGTTTTCCAAGGAAGCGGGCAACCATCGTTATAGTTGCTACATTGGTTGCCGGCCCTGCGAGGAGAAAAACAAAAGCAGTACCTGGACTCATGCCCTTGGCTATAAGACTTGCGGCAAGAGGGGTAGAAGCTGTAGCGCAGATATAAAGAGGAATTCCCACAATGAGCATGACCAGCATTGATGCAAAGCCTCCTCCCAGATAATTCTGGATAAGGCTATCAGGAACTGCATAGGAAATTATTCCTGCAAAAAATATTCCGATGATCATCCATTTGGAAATCTCGGCTGGCAGCTCGATATAAGCATATTTTATTCCTTTAATCAACCTGGCTTTTACCGATTCTTTATTATTTCTATCTTTTCCGGGTTCTTTATCTTTCCCTTCTTTTCTCGATTCCTTTTCTTCGGACCCACATTTTCCACAGCCGCATGAAGAGCCCTCTTTCTGGAAGTCTGGGGTTACCAGGGCAAGTTTTCGGACATTTTCAGATTTATTATTGATTTCCAGAGGTTTTGCTCCTGAGGACATTACTTCCATAGCCTCAGTTGTAGTGCTTACATACTCGTTTTCTCCGTTACCGGAATCTGCTGGCTTATGGCAACTACATGAGGAAGAGCTGCATGTTTTTTCCTGTAAGGGAGCTCCAATCAAGGTCGAGACTGCAAGAACTCCTGCTTTTTTCCCAGGATTTTCCTGTTTTTTGGTTTCCTGTTTTTGGATTTCCTGTTTTTGGATATTCTTCTTTTCCAGATGTTCCCCTATCAAAAAATTATCTGCAAGCCCTGTAAGAACAGCAGTAACGAGAGCAGCAAGTGGGCGGAAAACTGCCATCAGGGGGTCCATAAGAGCATAAGTAACCGCTATCGAGTCAACCCCTGTTTCGGGAGTTGAGATCAGGAAAGAAAGGGTTGCTCCCCGATTAGCTCCCCTTTTTCGGATCGACATCGCGGCAGGGATCACTCCACAGGAGCAGAGAGGCAGGGGAAGACCTGCAAGGGCGGCATTGATAACAGAGCGAATTTTTCCCGCCGATGCTCCAAGGTATTCCACAATCTTCTGGTCAGGCACCAGGGTATTCAGAAGACCTGCAATACCCAGGCCGAAAATAAGATAGGGAGCCATTTCTACGAAGGTTTTCCAGGATTCCAGGAGAATCCCTGAAAAAAAGACCAGAAGAGTGTTTAGAAATTCGAAGTTCATGCTTTTTCCTCCACATGTTCAAGGCACATTTCAATTAGCGTTCGGACATGCTCGTCTGCAATATAATAAATCGTGAATTTTCCCTCCCTTCTGACCCGAACAAGGTCAAGCTGCCTTAGGGTGCGAAGCCCATGAGAGACTGCAGATTGAGTGACACTAAGCGCCTGTTCAAGTTCACAGACGCACATCTCTTTTTGCTTTAGTAAAAAAAGGATCTTAAGGCGTGTATCGGACTGGAGCGCCTGAAAAACCGCAGCCATCCGCGTGACACTTTCGGGGCCCGGAACGTTTTCTAACAGTTTTTCCAGTTGCTTTGAATCCACTCTTTCACATTTCTCTTGCATGAACATATGAACAGTTGTTCATATATTAGTATCTTTTTAAGAACTGCGCTATCTAAGAAAATTGTCAGAACCTCGGTTGTATCTTAAAATTTTTCTTTATACTGTATTTAAAGAACCAAAATGAAGGTGATAATAAGTGCAAGGATAAAAAGAGCTTCCAAGTCACTTTTCTGCATGGAAAGTTCGTGTATCGAGGTCCTTTTTCTTCCCTGATATCCTCTGCTCTCCATTGCGAGGGCCAGTTCTTCAGCGTCCCTGATTACACCTCTTAGCAAAGGAATTGCAAGAGCAGGAATTGAACGAAGAGGATTTTTTACGAAATCCATCCCTCTTGCTTTCTGAGCTGCTTTTGTCCGCTCTACTCTCTCGAACAGAAGGGGAAGAAACGCTATAGAGATGTTCATCATCGTAGCAAGTTCAAAAGAGCTGATTCCCAGCCAGCGCAATGGTAAAGGCCTTAGCATCCTTTCTATGCCGCAGGTAATTGCCGATGGGTCAGTACTGGCTGTCAGGAGGGCTCCAAAAAGCAAAAGTAGTATAAATCGGGCAGCAAGTTTGAGCCCTTTTTCCAGCCCTTCCAGACTTGGCTGCAGAATCCAGTACGAAGCAAGGGCTCTTCCATCGGTAAAAAATAGCTGTGTGAGAAAAATAAAAAATATAAACAGCATCATCGGCCTTACTGCCCTGAAAAACACTTTCATTGGCAGTCCTGAGAGTAAAGCAAGGGTAAAGAAAAAAGCGAAAAGAACCCCTATTCCTGCAAAATTCCCTATTTTGAACGTCAGAATTCCAAGCAGCATCACGGCTGCAATTTTTGTCCTGGGGTCAAGCCTGTGGAGAATGGAAGCCCCTGGCACGTAACTGAAAACAGGTTCCTGCATATTTCCTTCGACTTTCTCTTTATAAATGATTTTTCAGGAATTTTCCGAAGCTTCCCGTTTTAGTGAATTCCTGTTTTAGTGAGTTCCTGTTTTAGTGAATTCCTGTTTTAGTGAATTCCTGTTTTAGTGAGTTCCTGTTTTAGTGAATTCCTGTTTTAGTGAATTCCTGTTTTAGTTCCCATTATTTTCTGTTTCATGGGTCGATTTTAATCTCAGAACCTCTTTAAGAGCGTCTTCAACCGTGAAGACTTCAGTGTCTACTGGCAGTCCTCTTGCTCTAAGTTCTTTCATCATGGATGCTATAGGCGGGAGGGGCTCGAATCCTTTTTCGAGGTAGCTTTCCCGGCTTCCCTGAAATATTATTCTTCCTTCCCTTATGAGCACTATTCGTTCCAGCAAGGGAAAGAACCCTTTAAGATTATGGGTTACAGTTATGATCGCAGTACCCTTCTCTTTAACTCTTTTAAGTGTCTCAAGAATGTCCTTTTTTCCAGCCGGGTCAAGCCCTGTTATTGGTTCGTCCAGTACAAGATAGTCCGGCCTGAGGGCAAGGGCGCTTGCAAGAGCAACTCTTTGCATTTCTCCTCCACTCAGGCTAAAAGGGTCTCGAGAAAGCTCACTCTGGTCAAGAGCGACAGCTTCAATTGCCTCATATACCATTTCCTCGGTTTCTTTTTTCGAGTACCCAAAGTTCAGGGGCCCGAAAGCTATTTCCTCATATACGGTCTTACAAAAGAGCTGGTCAGCAGTCTGCTGAAAAACCATTCCTATCCTGCGTTTCGTCTCTCTTAAAGAAGGATCAAGCCCATCCACGCGAATGGTTCCTGTTTCTGGTTTTAAAATCCCGTTGAAAAGTTTTGTTAGAGTAGATTTCCCTGCGCCTTTTTCTCCCAGTATTCCCACAAACTCTCCTTTCTCTATCTTCAGGTTGATATCTCTCAATGCGAGAGTTTCGAGAGGAGTCTTTCTGGAGTAGGAAAAACTTACGTTTTCAAGAATAATCGGCATATTTCCTCTGCAAAGCTCTGGGGAGAAGAGGTTTTTTCCCAGGGAATTATTATTCCGTGCATTTTCAAGTTCTCAGCCAGCTCAATCAAAGAAGGTAGGGAAAGCCCAAATGTCTGGAGGGAAACATCGGAAAAAATACTTTCCGGCTCGCCTTCAAGCCTTATTTTCCCTTTTTCCATGACAATGACTCTGTCTGCGTCATGAAGTTCTTCTAGATTGTGAGTGATATATACAATGGTTTTTCCTTTCCGGTGCAGTTTTTTTATGATTTCCAGAACAGCTATTCCGGATTCAGGGTCAAGCATGGAAGTTATTTCATCAACGATAAGGCATTCAGGATTCATTGCAAGAATTCCTGCCAGAGCTACACACTGTCCCTGTCCTCCACTCAGGGCTTTCGGAGAACGGTGCCTGTACTTCTCAAGCCCGGTTTCGGCAAGCGCCATATCCACACACTTTCTAATTTCCGCAGGAGGAAGGCAGAGATTCTCTGGGCCGAAAGCCAGGTCTTCTTCAACTGTCCGACCTACAAATTGAGTCTCAGGATTCTGGAAAACGATACCTGCGAGTTTCCTGATTCCTGGAAGATTTGAGGGATCACGGGTGTCCATTCCTTTTATTATCACTCTGCCAGCCTGAGGTTTCAGGAGTCCACTGAGTTGAAGGGCAAGCGTAGATTTGCCGCTTCCGTTTTTCCCTATTACCCCTATGAATTCCCCTTTTTTTATAACCAGGTTTATATTCTCAAGCGCAGGGGTACCATCAGGATAACTGTAACTCACTTTTTCAAGCCTGATCATGTTTACTCTAAATTTTTATTGTCTCATTTCAAATTTATTATAAATTATTATAACTTATACTGAAAATTTGAGTTTCGCTTTTATTTTCTGCTTATCTATAAAAAATTAAAAGAAAGTAGCTTTAGAGCTTGTAGGTTGAAGCAATATATGCGGCAACTCCAGTTTTTACGATTTCTCCAGGCAGAAAAGGAATGACACCAAGAGCAAGGGCTGTTCCAGGTCCCATATCAGCTACAAGCATTAATTGAATAAATCCGCATGCATAGAGAATCAGTACTCCTGCACTCATATTAAGGGCATTGATAAAGAGACCGGATTTATCAGCCTTTTCAGCCTTTTCGGAAAGCTTTCCTATAGCATACGCCGCCAGAATGAAGCCAGTTATGTATCCGCCTGTGGGCCCAAAAAGCACTCCCATTCCAGAACTGCCTCCTGCAAACACAGGAAGCCCTGCTATGCCGAGAAGGGTATACACTATCATGCTCAAGCCTCCCCATTTGCTTTTCAACATGCTTCCTGCAAGCAGGACAAAGAATACCTGCAGTGTAACGGGGACAGGAGAGAAAGGTATAGGAATCTGTATATAAGCCCCTACGGCGGCCAGGGCTGCAAAAAGAGATGCGAAAACCATCATCCTTAGTTCAGGAGTCCGGTTGAAGTAAGGCTCTTTGTTTTTTATGTACACATTTTTTCCTCGTATCAATTTTACTCAGTTATTCTCATTTTTTCGCCTTTTTTAAGCCTGTCAGTTTTTTACGTCCTTGAATTGGCAGGCAGGAAAATACAGTGTAAGTTTAAGATTGTAATATGTTTTAAAGCTGTAATATTTGATATAGAAACTGAAGACTCGAATAACCTTGTCAGCTTTACAATGATAACTTTATAATGGTTAATTCCAGTCCTGAAAGCTGTATAGCAACTGAAAATTTAAAGTATTGTTAACCTCTTTCGAGTTAAAGGTTTACATTAGATTTAAAACTTTCCTGATATCACAGTTCTTATTTTCCAGGCATACATTTCTTCCATTCGGAGCGATAATTTGATATACATCTTATACCGGTATTATGGATCACCTGAAATGCAAATTCAGCAGGTAGTTGTAAGATTGCATTTTTCGGAAAGTGTTTCATGGGCGTGTGGCCTAGCCAGGATATGGCGGCAGCCTCCTAAGCTGTAAATCGGGGGTTCAAATCCCTTCGCGCCCGCTAATTTCCTTTAATCTGTATTTTTCTTGGCCCGTATTCCATTAACCTGTTTATCTCAGTTTTCTAAGAAACGAAACTCTATTTTCTAACTCCAGGGTTTTCATTCTAAGGCGCTATGGACATTCTGCCTGCTCAGAAGAACCAGATATTTCTGAACACTACTGCCGATGTAAATATTAGTGTAAACAATGGAAAATTTCTTATCTGGAAAGTAAGTATTCCATAGGAGTATACAATACATTTTTATTGATCATATCCCAGTGCATTCTATTTTATTCGAAAAGAAAATGCTAACCCAGAGGAAACACGAATTGATCAGGAAAGCCAGAGTAAATGACGTAGTTGTAATGAAACAAATCATCAATACCTATTCGAAGGAAGAGCTAATGCTCGCCCGTTCGCTGAGTGAGATGTACGAGAACATCAGGGATTATTACGTCTGTGAGATTGATGGAGAAGTTGTGGGCTGTTGTGCCCTGCATGTAGTGTGGGAAGACCTTGCAGAGATACTTGCTCTTGCCGTGAACCCTGTATGTGCAAGAAAGGGAATAGGTACAAAGCTTGTCACGGCTTGTCTTGAGGACGCTAAACACCTTGGCATGAAGGAAGTCTTTGCACTTACTTATGTGCCTGGCTTTTTCGAGACTCTGGACTTTAAGGTTGTGGACAAAAACACCCTTCCCAGAAAAATCTGGTCCGGCTGTTTGAGGTGCCCTAAGTTTCCGGATTGTAACGAAGTTGCTGTTCTGAAGTCGATTCATTCCTGAATTGCTTTTAAAATTCTTCTATGATATCCTGTTTTTTATTTTTTTGAATTTAAGGCTTTAAATTCGAAACTATAGGAGTTCAATTTTCAGGATTTAAAATTAATATAAATAGCCAAAGATCAAAAATTATTTATTCAGGCAGTTACGTTTTTAGGCTATCCTAATTATCGGATATGGAGTCAGGCATATGCTGGCGGGATGATGTAATGCATATAGAGCGATTTGAAGAATATCTTGAAACTATTCTCTACCTCATTAGAAAAAATCAAAGCCCTGCAAAGACTAAACAGATTTCTGAAGAACTCAACGTATCTCCGCCAAGCGTGACGGAAATGATAAAAAAGTTACATTCTTCGGGGCTTGTAGAGTATACACCTTATCAGGGAGTTGAATTAACAAAAAGAGGAACTGATCAGGCTATCAAGATCAAAAGAAAACACCAGGTACTTGAAACTTTCCTTGTTGATGTCCTTGATTTCGATAGGAAGGAAGCGCATAAAGAAGCCTGTGAACTTGAGCATGCGGTCTCAGATGCCGTACTTGAAAAGATCTACGAATTTCTGGGATGCCCCGAGTATTGCCCTGACGGGAACCCGATCAATATTGATAAAAATAATATCGGTCAAGAGGAAAAATTTGTCCCGCTTGATGAGATGGAAGAAGGAAGTTCAGGCAGAGTTGCCCGGGTGACCCTTCCAAGAGAAATGAAAGAGCGCCTGCTTTCCCTTGGCATTCTTATGGGAGAAGATATTGAAGTCAGGCGAAAGCAAAGGCAGGGCTGTATCTCGGTTATAGCGGTAGGGTCGGAAATTGCTCTCGGAAGGGATATTGCAAAGAAAATTTTCATAGCTCCGAAGAGCAGAAACGTGTAAAAAATAAAGAGAAGGCATATAACTGGCATGGAGTAAAATAACCGGAGATGTGATAGGAATTTCCAGTTCATGCTGTACTTCCGGAAGTGGAAGTCAGAGCAAAAGTCCCTATGATTTGACAATAGCTTTCATAGGCAACCCAAGCGTTGGAAAAAGCGTCTTTTTCAGCAGGCTTACGGGGGTAGGGGTTGAGGTCTCAAATTATCCTGGCACAACAGTTGCACTTAAAAAAGGAATTGTAAAAGCCCGGGGAAAAACTATTGAAATAGTTGATCTGCCAGGCATTTATTCCCTTGGGGTCACAAACGAAGATGAAAAAGTAACCAAGCAATTTCTGATTGAGGACCGACCTGATATTATTATAAATGTCGTTGACGCGAGCAGGCTCGAAAGGAATCTGTACCTGACCCTGCAGCTTCTGGAACTCGATATCCCTATGGTTGTTGCGTTAAATCAGGTAGATCTGGCTGCAGACCTCGGGATTCTCGTTGATACAGACGAACTCTCTGAACTGCTTGGCCTGCCTGTAGTACCAACGGTTGCGACCTGGGGAGTAGGGCTTGATGAAGTAATGCTTGTAGCCCTTGACGAACAGAATAAGACTCAGGAGCACCATCAGGTAAGATATAGCCAGTGGGTCCAGCAGGCTCTTTCTAGCCTTGACTATACCTTTCCCCATATCTCTCCAATCGTAAAAATGGCAGCTCTGCTAAACGATGCCGAGTTTGTAGAACTCTGCTGTATGCCACCAGAGGCTAATGCCTTGCTCTCTTCTGCCAGGCGGTTAAGACAGAACCTGGAGATAGAACAGGGGATTTCGGTACCTGATACTGTTGCAAGAGATCTCTATGGGGAAGCAGGATATATTGTGGACAGCGTGGTTTCAAGGTTTGAACCTAAAAAAAATATAAGGGAAAGAATAGATGCTATCCTTACATCCCCTAATTTCGGGATTGCAGTGCTCATATCTGCCCTGCTCATTACTTTCCTTCTTGTTTTCCGTGTAGGCGGGTTCCTTGAGACCTGGATTGTAAATGAAATCTTTGAGCCTCATGTGATCCTTCCTGCCGAAGCCGCAACTTCTGGCATGTCGCCTGTCCTGAAAAACCTGATTGTTTATTCTCTTCGAGGAGTAGAAGCCGGATTTGCAATCGCAATTCCGTATATTGCAGTCTTTTATGCCATTCTTTCAATATTTGAGGATTCGGGTTATCTTACCAGGGCAGCTTTTCTGCTTGACAATCTTACTCATAAGCTTGGGCTTCACGGAAGAGCCGTGATTCCGCTGGTTCTTGGCTTTGGCTGCAACGTCCCTGCAATTATGGCAGTGCATTCCCTTGGCACACGGCGGGAAAAGAGGATAGCTTCCCTTCTTATATCTCTAATTCCCTGCTCAGCGCGAACCGTCATAATCCTGGGGCTTGTTGGAACTTTCGTAGGTTTCTGGCCTGCGGTTTCAATCTATATTCTGGAGATTATCATTATTACCGGCATGGGATTAATTCTGGGAAAAAGTCTGCCAGGCCAGAGAAGTGGCTTTATCATGGAAATGACCCCTCTCAGAAAACCGGGGCTGAAATCCACTCTCAGGAAGACGTGGATGAAAAGCCGAGAATTTCTATATATAGCTTTTCCGCTTTTGCTCGTTGGAAGCGCTTTTCTGGGGGTTGCCGATGCTCTGGGCCTTCTTTCAATCTTCCAGGACTTTGTAGAGCCAATATCCGTAGGCCTGCTGGGCCTTCCAGCATTTGCGGCGACTGCCCTGGTTTTTGGGATTCTCCGAAAAGAAATGGCGCTTCAGATTCTTGCCGTGCTTGCAGGTACAGCCAATTTTGCAGCTGTAATGACACCTGTCCAGATGTACCAATTTGCTGTAATCACGACCATCTATATGCCGTGTGTAGCAACGATTGCAGTACTGAAGCACGAACTTGGAGCAAAGGATACGGCTTTAATAGTTATTTTCACTATACTGCTGGCTCTTGGAATGGGCATCTTGATTAGGATTTTTGGGCCCTCTTTTCTTTGATTTCTTTTTTCCGTTTTTATATGACGAAGCGTAAAATCCCTGAGTTTAGCTCAGGGGTAGTTCACATTCTGTTGCAGATTTCTTGCCCTGGCTTTCCTCAAAGTAACTATCTTTCTCTACAGTCTCTGTGGTTTATTTGGAAGGTAAGTTTCTCTAATCGGGCACAACATTTATATATTTGCAAGTGTGTCCCTTCTTTTCGAAATATTCTACCTTTACCGCAAATTATTAATATTTGGTACATAGTGTTATTCCCGATGACCCGAATTACCACTCACTTACACAAAAACGTGTTGAGTGTTATTATGGATATAATTGAAATGGATCATTTTCGCGAGCCTGAACTTGATGAGGTTCAATTTTTCCTTGAAAGTACCGGAACTCACGGTTCCGTTGTTAATGAAACTGCTGCGGAAATGGACTGTACCTCTTCCAAAATCCAATCAAGGGAGAATGTACTGGTCGACTTTGAGAGCTCCTTTTCATCCATGAACTAACACTTTTCCCCTAAAATTTATTACCCCTTCTTGAAATCCAACTCTTTAACTCCTTGTATTTTAAAGTTAAGCTTGGGTTTCATTCCTCTATTTTGTAGTATTATGGACATTTTTCTCTCTGGGCTTCCCTGTGAATCCACGCGAAGTTTGAACATCGTTCTTGCTCGATTTGTTAAGGGATGCAAGATTTGCGCAGGTATCTCCTATTTATTGTTTTTTATTACAGATATATCGAAAAATATTTATCCTAATTTTCATCCAAATTGTTCCTCTTTGTTTCCGAATCTTTTTTGGACTCTTCGTTGTTTCGTGTGGATATCCTCATAATATCACCATAACCCAATGCGGCCTTGAATTGAAAATCATTTCATCCATAAGGAATGACTGAGAGCCTTTTTTTGTTTCCTGATTCTCTTTGAATCCTTTTCTGTTATTTCCTTAAAAAGCCATTTTTCACTTCTGAAAACTTTTTATTCGGGTTTTCCTGCCTTTTCAGCCCATTTATGGAGTATTTCAAAAAAGATTAAATAAAAAGATTTTTGTTCCTCTTTATTAAAAGTATTATATAAGGCCAGAAAAACTATCGATTACCATATATATTTAAAGTAAGATTACATGTACTTTGTACATATTATTTAAATTCCTATGATCTAATCAATTTAATTATTGTTGTGCTGACCGCCTTGTCACCAGAAAATTCCAGGCTGTCAGGAAATCGGAACCCGAATTTGTCATAAGAGGTACTTTTATGAGAACTGGACAGAGGGACGTGCATAATACACCGCTTAAAAGGCGACTATCGATAACCTATGAGGAGCTCGAGACTCTCAAGAAATCGATTAAGGTTTCGGTTCTCAATGAACTGCGGGCCGAAATGGAAAACGTTTCCGATCAGGATTCCATCAAGGATCTTGTCCTCTCCGAAATCAGGACAGAGCTTATGGGAATCCCTAACCCTGCTCTACTCAAAGCTTCCATCCTGAATGAATTAAGAACAGAATTGAAAGCATCAGGGGAAAATGACTCGGAAGCAGCTGACCGGAAGTTGAGGGAATTTTCAGGCATTCAGGATGGGCTTGTCCGCGAATTGCTTGACCAGAAAATGCTTATAAAGAAACTGGAAACACAGATTGGAGATCTCGCTAAACAACTGGAAGATGCAAAAAAGACTGCTCCTGTTGCTCCACCTTCTGTAGTGCCGTCTTCTGTAGTTCCATCTTCTGTAGTGTCGTCTTCTGTAGTTCCATCTTCTGTAGTTCCATCTTCTGTAGTGTCGTCTTCTATTACTCTGACTCTTCCTGAAGACCCTTTAGACCTTCCGCCTCTTTCCAGAAAAACCAAACCGAAACCTGAGCTCAGAATAGAAAAACCGGCATACAGACTGGGCCAATTCAAGGAAGCTCCTGCCCCCCTACCAGGTACAGGTGCAAAGGTTCAGCTAAAGCTCAGGGAGGTTGAGCCGGCAGATCTTGATAGAGAAGAAGCCGAAACGAAGTGCGAATATATTATTGCAGAAAGTGGCGATAAAAGAGGGCTTAGAGGCATTGTTAGGCAGGGGTCGTCGGTTAGAGAACCTGCCAGACAACAACCGTCGATTAGAGAACCTGTCAGGCAACAACCGCCGATTAGAGAACCCGCCAGGCAACAACCGCCGATTAGAACACAGTTCAGGCAGCAACCTCCAGGACCGTCGTTACCTGAAAGGCAGCCTTCTGCTGTTAAAACGGAACCTGTGGAAAAACCCGCTGATGAATATAAATGTGAGTATATAATCGCCGAGAGATCTTCGAAAAAGCACTTCATAGAAGAGTCAGTGGATGTGCGGGAAAATGAAGATGCCGAGGTTATCACATGTAGCCGGAAAGATTCTCGGGCGAAATAAAGCTTAAAAAGACAGAAACTTTCTCAAAAACGTAAGATTACAGAGGCATTCTGTGTATATAAAAGAGATTGAATTTGTTAATTTTAAGTCTTTCGGAAAAAAAGTAAAGATTCCCTTTTATAACGACTTTACTACAATTTCGGGTCCGAATGGGAGTGGGAAGTCTAACATAATAGACGGGATTCTTTTTGCACTTGGGCTCACAAGTTCAAGGACTCTTCGCGCTGAAAAACTTACCGATCTGATTTACAATGGCGATGCGTCAAAAAAGCCTGATTTCGCTCAGGTTACGATCCGTTTTGACAACTCTGACCATAAGTTACCTCTAGAGCTTGACGAGGTTGAAGTCTCAAGAAAGGTTCGACGGACAAAAAACGGGTATTACAGCTATTTTTATTTCAATGGAAAAGCCGTAAGTCTTGGAGAAATCCATTCCCAGCTTGCAAAAGCCGGGATAACGCCTGAAGGTTACAATGTGGTTATGCAGGGAGATGTAACGCAGATAATCTCCATGACTTCTGTAGAAAGAAGAAAGATTATAGACGAAATCGCAGGGGTCGCAGAATTTGATGAACGCAAGCAAAAGGCTCTTGGTGAACTGGAAGTCGTAAGACAGCAAATCGAGCGCGTAGATATCATCCTTGAAGAGGTACGCACCCAGCTAGGAAAACTGGCAGGAGAACGTGACCAGGCCTTAAAATATCAGGCGCTCAAAGCTGAAAAAGTCAAATTCGAAGGCTATCTTCTCCTTTCCAAACTCAAGGATGCAAGGGCTGAACTGCAGAATGTGGATAAGGAACTTGCAGGTAAAGACGAGCATCTTGAAAAAGTCCAGCTTGTCCTCAACGAGAGAACGCAGGAACTTCAGGCGCTTGAAGAAACCCTGGAAGAGCTTTCGGTTGAAATCCGAAAAAAAGGAGAGGATGAACAGCTTCAGGTTAAGAGGGAGATCGAAGAGACAAAGGGAGAAATTTCTCGCTGCGTAGATAGTATCGAGCTTTCGGAATCCGAACTTGAGGAAGCTGATTCACGGCGCAGAAAATCTTTTGTAGAGATCGATTCCACCAAAGGCAAGGTCAGGGAACTCGATGAAAAAATTGAAGCCGAAAACCTGAGAAAAGAAAGCATTTCTTCAGAGCTTTCCGAGCGCAAAACCGAGCGCATGCTGCTCCAGAGCAGGATTGCGGATGTGGACGCAAAATTTGCTGCTACACGGGATGAGCTCATGGCTGCCAGGAAGAAGCTTGAGGATGTAAAAAACGAGAAAAACGAGTTAATTCGGACCGAAGACCGGCTCCTTGATACTCTCCGGAGAAAATCTTTGGAACTCCGGGAGATAGAAAACCAGATCAGAGACGCTGAAGCTGCAGTTGCTACTTCTGACAGTGACACGCTTTCTGTTAAGTACGAACTTGAAAAGCTTTCCGAAAACCTGGAGTCTCTTATCCGGGACCGTGATGATATCGAAAGCAGCCATTTCAGGATAAAAGAAGATATAAGGAAACTTGAGAACAAACTTCACGGCCTCCAGCAGGAATACACAATCACGGAGGCAAGAGTGCGAGCATCGGAACAGGGCGGAGGCTATTCCAGGGCCGTGGAGATGGTAATAGGGGCTGCAAGGCAGGAGGACCTTTTCGGAATTCATGGGACCATTGCCCAGCTTGGAAGAGTGGACAGGCAATACTCAACAGCTCTGGAGGTTGCTGCAGGAAACCGGATGCAAGCTATTGTTGTTGACACGGACGCCGATGCTGCCGAAGCAATCGAGTACCTGAAGCGGAAAAAAGGAGGTAGAGCAACCTTCCTTCCTCTCAACAAACTGAGAGAGCCCAGGCGGCTTGAAAATCTAGGTTACGAAAACGGAGTAATAGGATACGCAATTGACCTTATTCAGTTTGATTCCGGTTTTGAGTCTGCTTTCTGGTACGTTTTTCAGGATACTCTTGTTATGGAAAACCTTGAAAGTGCCCGCCGCCTCATGGGAAAAGCAAGAATGGTAACCCTTGAAGGCGAACTTCTGGAAAAGAGCGGAGCAATGGTAGGAGGGTCGATATCCTCTAAATCGGGCACTTCTTTTGCGGCTGCAGAAAAAGACAAACTGGTTGAGCTTGCAGAGGAGATCAAATCCCTGGATGCAAGCCGGAATGCAGCAATAAGCAAGCAGGACAGCATTGAAAGCCACCTTTTCGAGCTGAGCAGGAAAATTCGGGACTGTGAAGCTACGATCTCACGAAAAGAGAACCAGCTTGATGAAATCGCAGGCAGGGAAGCAAAACTTGCTGAACTTCTTGAATCAAAGCAGGCCGACCTTAAAGCAATTGAGGAGTCCAGAACCGAACTTGGGACTGAAATGGATAGGGTAACTGCGGAAAAAGCTGATAAAGAAAAAGCCGTATCCGAACTTGAGGGGCAGATCTCAGGACTTGAAGCAAAACTTGCAGATTCTCCTCTGCCTGAAATAAATAAAAAAATAGAATTCATTGACGAGGAACTCCGCAGGCTGGATGGTCGAATCCGGGATACTGAAGCCACATTAAATGCCCTGCAGCTTGAAAAAGAGTATGCTGAACAGAAAATTAACGAAGCAAAGGAACTTATAAAGGAACTTGAGGAAAAGAAAGCTTCAAGAATAGAAAAAGTTAACTCTTTGAAGATAAAAATAAAGGAACTTGAGGAAAAACTTGAGGAGAAGAAAGCCAGGGAGGTCAAGCTTTCGGATGAACTGATAGGGCTTCAGCAAGAACGGGAAAAGGTTCAGACCGAACATAATGCGGTCAAGCGCAGGGTAAGTACTGCCGCAACTACACTTGAAAAGGCGAAGCAGCAGGTACTTACGCTCACAGCTACCAAAAACGCGCTTTTAGATCAGGAAAAGCAGTTTGTCGAAGAAATCTTGAAAAGAGGCATAGAAGAGACTGATGAAGTTCCTAATTACGAAACCGTTTACATGCGGATTCAGGCAATTGATGAAGCCCTAAGAAGGCTCGAACCCGTAAACATGCGAGCAATTGACGAGTACAATGAGGTAGAACTAAGGCTTTCGGATTTGCAGGGAAAGCGAGACACTCTCTTTACCGAGAGAGAGCAGCTCCTTGAGCGCATTGATCAGTATGAGCAGTTAAAACGGGATGCCTTTATGGAAGCCTATACAAGCATTAATGCCAACTTCAAGGAGATTTTCCATGAGCTTTCCGACGGGGTGGGTGAACTCTTGCTTGATGAGCCTGATGACCCTTTTGCAGGAGGAATGACACTTCGGGCGCAGCCCAAAGAGAAAACTCTCCAGAGGATCGAGGCAATGTCCGGAGGGGAAAAAAGCCTTACCGCACTTGCGTTCATTTTCGCAATTCAGCAATACCGTCCTGCTCCCTTCTATGCTTTTGATGAAATTGATATGTTCCTTGACGGCTGGAATGTGGAAAGGGTTTCAAGGCGTGTTAAAACCTCAGGATCAAAAGTCCAGTTTATTGTTGTTTCCTTAAGAAAACCTATGATTCAGGCCGCATCCAGGACAATTGGGGTTACAATGCAGGAAAATAACCTTACCAGCATTACCGGGGTGAGACTTAATGGCTGAACTTACGGATAACGAGGGGGCAGCGCTTGAAGTTCCGCTTCTTCAAGCTAGTACGATTTCTGAATCCGGAGAAAACAACTCTTTTTTTGTGAAATCCGAAATTTATGGGCTGCCAGGTACTCTTTCATGCCTTGGAATTGATTGGAACCTTCTCGATATTTCGGAGTTTGAAACTTCCGAACCTCTGGGTATACTGGTTGAACTTGCGCGGGTAGGAAAAATTGATCCCTGGGATATTGACATAGTACAGCTTACTGACGGTTTCCTGAGAAAGGTGGAAGAGCTAAAGCAGATGGACCTTAGAATTTCTTCAAGGACGCTTCTTTATTCTGCTATACTCCTGCGTATGAAATCTTCGGGAATTCTTGATGTGGAAGAGGAAGAAGTTGATACCTTTGATTCGGATTTTCCTGATGATCCCGATTTCCCTGAGCCTGCAGAGTTTCCTATACCGAAGCTTCCAGTTCGTCGTGTATCCACAAGGCCGGTAACACTCAATGAACTGATTCTTGAACTCAAGAAAGCCGAAAAACACCTCTCAAGAAAAAATGAAAAAAAAGCCAGCCAGGTTTCAGAAGAATCCGATCCTCGCCCCAAGCTTACTACCGGAGATGTCCTGGGCATTGCACATGACGAAGCCATTGGCTCGCGGTTGTCCATTATGTGGGAAAGGCTTGCCGAACTGTTTAATAAGCAATCCGTAGTGGTTTTTTCGAGTATACTGGAAAAAAGCGAAGATAGAATTATGGATTATCTTTCTCTTCTTTTTCTTGCCTCAAGCAGGAAGATCTGGCTTTTCCAGAATGAACTTTTCGAAGAATTATACATCTATCCTGGAGAAGAATCCGGCTTTTCCACCGAGGCAAATCCGTCCCTTTTCCATGAGATGTTAATAATATCAAAACCCGAACTTTCAAAACCTGGTATTAAAGGTTCTTCAGGACCGGACTCACCAGGGGAGATTTCTCAGCATGAAAATCCGGTTAAGAGCCTTAGTTAATGCACATTGATATTTACTTTTGTACTCTGAAAATTACCCTTGTACTTTGAAATTAAACTCTTGTACTTTGAAATTTGTATCATGAAACTAAATTTATAAAGAAAAAATAATATCTTCAAAATTTTGAGAAGGTACTTTAGAATACTTCACTCGGTTTAATTTTCAGAATTTCTAGCCGTTCATTATGTCTTTTTCTTTGAATTGATGCCAAAACCAATTTGATTCTCCTCAATAAAATTTTAAGGATTATATCAAAACCATTTTTCAGGATCAGGAACTTCAATGGTTGTTCATAACGCCAATTCACAGAAACAACTTTTGTTTTTTGGTCAGCTCAACATTAATCTGCTGACTCACAGATTGAGCAGGCACTCTCATAGGTGCTACTGAAGATATAGATCCGCACTTTCGGCAGTAGTAAAACTCATTTGAGCCAAGTACCTGCTTTTTGAGAAGTGTACCACAACGGGCACACTCTAAATAGAATTTAAACATACTATTGTCACCCCAAAGAAAGTTCAAAAATATTACTCCAGGATTATTAGTGGTTCCAGCCTTGCAGTATCTTTTCTTGTCCAGTATCCACACACAGAGCAGTACTGAAAATCCCTGAATGTATCATTTTCAAGCTTGGAGTTACACTTTGGGCATTTTTTCAATAACATTTAGTAATCTCCTGTTTTTTGGGAGGTAGAGTTTGGTTTAAGGTGTTTTTTATTTGGTTTGAAGGTGTGTTTTGGTTTGTGTGCTTTGGTTTGAGGTGTTCTTTGATTTGGTTCGAAAGTGTTTTTTATTTGGTTTGAAGGTGTTTTTTGATTTGGTTTGAAGGTGTTTTTTGATTTGGTTTGAAGGTGTTTTTTATTTGGTTTGAAGGTGTTTTTTGATTTGGTTTGAGGTGTTTTTGATTTGGTTTGAAAGATATGTTTTGGTTAAGTATTCGTTTTTCCATACGTCTGGAAAAAAGATGGAAAGGTGCATTTTAATATAATCCTTTTTTAGCTTCCCGTCTCTTTTCCTTGTTAATTTCCCATCTCACTTTAATCAAGCTTTAAATCCAAAGCTTAAGCTTCGGTGCTGTTATCGGTACAGTTTTCAGGCATTCTTCCGGGGCACATTGGGAAGTTACCTCCGTGCTGCATAGGATTTTGGTCGGGACACATTCCGTGGTCCATTCCATGACCCATTCCCGGCATCCCCTGTGAAGAGGACATGATCTCTTTAAGGTCTTCAAGAGATTCAGCTGCGTTGATATTGTCCATTAGAGTGGTGAGGTCCGTGATTTGGTCGTTGAGTTCTGTGACATTCTCACCGCTATCATCGGTTATGTTTTCACTCTCGCTCACTTTAGCTTGAATGTGTTCAATTTGTTTTTCAATTGAGTCAACAGCCTGAGTCTTCATATGAGTTAATACAACTTCTTGCAGTTCTGTTGCACTTGAAGCTGCACTCACGTTAGTGGATAAGTCTTCAAGATCAGTTATCTGCTCATTGACCATCTCAGTCCTGTTTTCATCAGTAGTGTTTTCCAGCTGCTTGTTAAGCATCTCAGTCATATTTCCTATTGAACTGACAATTTCGGTCTGGACATCAGTGCAATTGTCATCAGTTACGTTTGCGACCTGATCAAGATTGAATAATCCAGGCATTCCACAGGGTCCCTGATTCATTCCACAGGGTCCTCCGTGCTTCCCATCCGGTCCACATCCGTTTGCTTGTGCCTGATTGAGCAGAACTTCTTGAAGCTCTGTGGCGTTGGATGTTTCACTTACATTAGTATAGAAACTTTGAAGGTTAGCAATTTGTTCACTGATAGAATCAAGTATATCGGCCTGAACGTCGGTGAAATTTTCTTCAGTTATGTTTTGTGCAGGAACAAATTTTGGACTGTTTTCTGCAGCATAGGCTCCTGAAGGGAGAATACATAACACCATTAGTACCGTTGCAAAACGGGAAATTGATTTTAATGATTTTGTCATCTTCATATTCTCATCCATTCTTGACTTATTCATGTTCCATTTTTCTTGCAGGCTATCAACCTGCTGACAGCTTTGAAATTAGCTGGCTTAAATATAAGCTTACTTCTCACGATAAAGAGATTAAAGAGAATCATTTTTAGAAAGAAGCTTTATTGTATCTTTTAATTCAAATTAAACCTTAAAAATCAAAATTAAAACTTATCGGAGTTCCTAAATACCGTACATAAAATCCAGGTAAGTGTTAACTTATTTTAAATGTTTTCCGGCGAGTGAATATATTTTAAAGCATAAATATTTTAAAATACAGATAAGTTAAAATATAAATATTTTAAAATAGAAATATTTTGAAACAGAAATAGACTAAGTTTCTGTGGGCAACTCACCCGTGTTAGAAGTACATGAATAGAGAAGTGCATGAATAGTACTCATGCCCACACTTTAAACAGAGAATATCCAATCGTTTTATGCAGATAAACTCAGCGTTAATTTCTTTTTATGCAAGCTTCAAACATTAATTGAACATTTTTAACTATTTCTTCCCAGTCATAGTTTTCAGCTTTCCGCAATGCAGCTTCTGAAGCTTTTTTGTTCTTTGAGGTTTTCCCAATCATTTTTGCCACGGCTTTTGCAATCTCCCTCTCCTCAAGCCCCACAATAAGCCCATCAATTCCATCTTCAACAAGACCCTGTGCAGCATTATACTCTGCTTTAACCGTCACCACAGGCACTCCACAGGCAAAAGCCTCGATAACCACCATTCCGAATCCTTCCCTGCTTGAAGGCTGCACAAGCACCTTTGAAGCCTTGATTTTCCCGATCAATGCCCCATATTCCTGAAAGCCTGCAAACTCGACATTCTCGCAAACCCCACTTCTCTGTGCGAGTTCCAACAGTGCTGCCCTTTCAGGTCCATCCCCAACAATGCAACACCTGAGATCTGGAAAATCGGCTTTAAGAAGAGCTACAGCTTTAATCAGCAGATCAACGTTTTTTTCCTTTATAAGCCGGCCTGCAAAAATGATATCATAAGCTTTATTTTCAGGGCCAACAGGTAATTCTTCCCAGTTGGACTCAATCCCGGAGATTCTTTTAAGATCAATCCCGTTAGGGATAACCGCGATCTTCTCTCCAGGCACCCCGAGTCCCTCAAGTCGATCCTTTGTCCACTTCGAGACCGCAATATTATTTTCTGATAGCTTCGAGACCGCCTTCTCGACCAGCAATCCAAAAATTCCCGCCCTTCCTAAATATTCATACCAGTAATCATCCCATACCTCGTGCCAGGTAAGTACTAAAGGCGCTTTTTTCAGGATTGAAATCGCTTTTACGGTAAAACAGGAAAAATAGGGAAAGACACTCACATCTATAAGGTCAAAATTTTCTTTCTTGAGCTCAGGGAACAGTTTTGCAGCGAAGATTATTGCCTCGGAAATCGAGCGTCTGCCATTGACATACAGGTTTCGAGCTTTACAGACGCCGTGAAGAGTCATGCCTTCATACTCAAAAGTATCTTCTCCTTCCCACCACTTGACTCCGAAAATGTGTACTTCATGTTCTCTGGCCGAGAGCCGCTTTCCCAGTTCATGAATGCGCATTTCTGCGCCGCCCTTGACCCATGGATAAACAGCATCGTACACAAAGGCGATTTTCATTGCACCACTTACCAGTCAGTGTCCACTTCAAGGAGCATTACGCTCAGGACAATTGCCGAAAAAATCATCTGAAGGCCAATAAAGGCAAATACCATTGAAATAACTGCATTTTTCACTTCAGAGAGAGAGCCGTATCCTGAGCTGATCCAGGTGTATACTACTTTTAGCCCTAACAGGAGGCCTGCAATAAGTATAATTGAACCTGCAAACAGTTCTTTTTCAAGAGAATGGTAGTTCAGCCATTTTGCAGTGTTTCCCTTATTATTGGGGTACATACCACGGATAAGGCCATATGTTTTCAAATAGCCGCCAGTAGAGAGCGTCTGTCCTCCGAGGATTAGAAGCATGCAGCCCAAAATAAAGGAATGCAGCCGGTTTTCTGCCACATCTCCGGTAAGAAGGAGAGAACCGGTTATAAGGACTCCAAGGACGAAAACCACAGCTCCGGGCAGAAAAAGAAAGGGTAAAGGGCGGTATAGCATCATAAACCTTATATGCCGCCAGCCGTCCTGAAAAGAACGAAGTTTGGAGGGAGCACGGCGTGAGTAATAGGTTATGGGGACTTCTTTTATTCTTAATCCACATTTCGCAGCTTCAATTACCATCTCGGATGCAAGTTCCATGCCATGAGTTTTAAGGTTCATTTTCTCAAGGGCTTCTTTTGTGAAAGCTCGCATCCCGCAATGAGCGTCCGAAATTTTCGTCCCGAAAAGAAGATTCAGCATTGCCGTCAGGAAAGGGTTGCCTATGTATTGATGCAGCCAGGGCATAGCTCCTTTTTTGATATCGCCTTTAAGCCTGGTACCCATTATGAAATCCGCTTCTCCTGCCATAAGAGGATCCAGAAACTTGTCAAGCTCAAGCAGGTCATAGGTATTGTCAGCATCGGCAATAGCAATATAGTCTCCTTTTGCTTTTGCCAGTCCTTTGAGGTAAGCGTTTCCATAACCTTTTATCGGGCCTATTACCTTTGCACCCATTGAAGCTGCAATCTCCGCAGTCCTGTCTGACGAGTTGTCAGCAATTATTATCTCTCCTTCTATACCATATTTTTCGAATATAGACTGAGCTTTCTCTATGCAAATTCGGATGGTTTCTTCTTCATTCATGGAAGGCATTACGATAGAAAGAGAAGGCATGTCCAGCTTATAAAGCATTATAGCCTAATAACTATTTTGATACGTATTATTTCTCAAGAATTTGTAGTCTTCTTTAATTCTTAAAGTATTTTCAACAGAATTAAAAACAAGGCAGGAAATCGGATCAGAAGATCACGAGTACAGGAGTAGGAAAAGAAACTCAACTCTTGCTAACAAGCTATATAAGGCATCAGAAAACTATTTTTAAGAAGGGAACCGGATTTTTCCGGGAATTATCAATCAATTTCATGAAGGTTAAAACGCTCTAATTATATTGGTTTTAAAGGGGATTCGAATGGTTAAGATAAACGTGATATTCCATAGTATTCATGGCCACATTTACAAAATGGCAGAAGCTATAGCTGAAGGAGCGAGAGACGTCGAAGGAGCTGAAGTGGAGATTTATCAGGTGCCTGAAACCCTGCCTTACGAAGTTCTGGAAAAAATGGGGGCAATCGAAACAAAAAATCTTTTTGCTCATATTCCTGTAGTGACCAGGAGCATGTATGAAGATGTATTCGCAGGAGCAGATGCCCTAATTTTTGGGACACCTACACGTTATGGAAATATGTCAGCTCAGATGCGTACAGTTTTTGACGGACTTGGGGGACTCTGGAGTAGAGACGCTCTTGTTGGAAAGGTAGGAAGTGTCTTTACTTCAAGTGGAACACAGCATGGAGGCCAGGAATCTACAATCCTCACAACGCATGTTACCCTTCTTCATCTCGGAATGATTATTGTCGGGCTCCCGTATTCAGAAAAACGTCAAAGAAAGATGGATGAAATAACAGGCGGCAGCCCATACGGAGCTTCAACGATTGCAGGAGCGGACGAAAACCGCGAGCCTTCTGAAAATGAACTTGCAATGGCCCGCTATCAGGGAAGATATGTAACTCAGATTGCAAAAAAACTCGCTGGAAAATAAAAGGAACATAAAAATAAAAAGATTGGAAAACGTTTTCCATTTAAGGATGTTCTCCGCATTTTTAATTTTTTTCACTTATAAATGCTCACCCAAGACTCGGGAATGTCATGCCTCTGTATTCAACTTTACTTTGAGCTTTTATCAGGCACGCCAGAGTACAGTAAGTTGCTTTTTTCTCGGCCTTTTTAAGGACAAAGAATTCTTTCCCACATATAGGGCATGTTTTTTTTACGTAAGACATTGGAAACACTTATTCTCAGTAGTGAGTGATTTTTATATATTCGTTTTTAAGACATTTAATAAGATAGCACAATAAAATATAAACTTTCTTATTAAGCTTGTATATATCTTTTATAAGAAATTAAAATCCCTTTACTGGACGGGTTAAGATGTCTTTATTAATATTATTGTACAAAAGGACATTTATATTAAAAGACTGTCTTAAAATTAACTAATCTTTAGAATCAGGTATAAATACTGTACTAAAAATAAACTGAAAATTGCAAATGGGGGATAACCAGAGACGTATGCAGCAATTTTAGGTCAGCTTGCCAAATCCTTAGAAACTAAAGAAGTTCCTGGTAATAAGAAAAAATAACTTTCAAATCTGACAAAATAAGGCAACTATACCCTTTTTGCCAGATTTGGTTTTGTTCTACCGTAAATATTTATATTGGTTTATGGAAATAACCAGAAATATAGGGTTTAGTAGATTCAATATATCTTTTTTCTTCTTTTTTGCTTTAATTTGTGTTAATTTTTTGCTCAAATTTTTATGTAAGCTTTACTCGATATAACTATAATCATTTCCGTACTTGGCTACAATTGACTATGTTTTATCTTCTTCTATAGAGTGACACTCCAAGAAGGCCGATGACTCCATAAATCATTTCGAATCCAGGCGACTTTGTGCTTTCATTTCCAGAAGCATTTGAGCTTTGTGTCTGCTCAGGTGTCTGTTCAGTCTCTGCTGCTGTACTTTCGTTATCCTGTTCAAGGTCCTGAGTTTCAGGTTCGGACGGTGTCTCATTCACAGCTTCTGTTACATTACTTTGAAGTTCAGGAGAAACACTTACGTTGTCGCTAACGTTTGTTGCTGTACTATTTTGCTCAATATCAGTAGATTCAGACTCTGTTCCATTCACATGTATTATTTCACTGGAAGTGCTGACGTTCTCACTACTGATGCCGATACTGCCGCTGCTACTACTGTGGTGGTGGTGGCTGCTACTGCTGCTACTGCTGCTACTGCTGCTACTGCCGCTGTCGCTGTCGCTTTCGTCGTTAGCAATAGCTTCTTCCGTTACGTTTACTACATTATCTTTTGAGACAGATCCAGCTTCATTACTTGCCGTGAGTGTTACTGTATAGTTTCCTGCTGCGGAATAAGTATGGGTTGGGTTCTCATTGGTTGAGTTCTCTCCGTCTCCAAAGTCCCAGTTCCATTCGGTTGCATTTTGGGATAAGTCTGTAAACTCCACAGATCCACTTGAATTATCTGCACTAAAATCAACTATAGGAAGACCACTTTGTACAGTTATGTCTTGAGTTTTTGAGCTCCAGCCCTGTCCGTTGCTTACAACAAGGATAACAGTATAGTTTCCTGTTGTAGTGTAGTTATGCGTGGGGTTCCTCTCTTTGGAAGTTTGTCCGTCCCCAAACTTCCAGAACCAGGAAGTTGCACCTGTAGTGTTGTCAGTAAATGATACATTCAGGGGAGCATTTCCAGATGTGGGCGATGCAGAGAAATCAACAACTGGCGCCTTTGAACTATCTTTGCTGGCAGTTATATAGGCTATCTTTGTAAGTGTGTCATTTCCTTCAGGTCCCCATACTATCAGCGTAACGTTATAAACGCCAAGCTTTTTAATATTATGATGGGTTGTTAATTCTGAAGCGCTGTAAGTGGTAGCCCCTGTTTCTACGTTTTCAAATATCCACTTCCAATTAGTAACATTTCCAGTGATATCACCCGTGAGCCTGGTAAGTAAAGTAACATTCCCATTTGTGACGTTAGAGGAAAAATCATTAATTGTTACATTGCCTGCTGCTAAAGCCGTGGGCATTAGAAGTATAACCAGTACTAATAAAACCATAGGCAAGAAAATTTTTTTCATATCGAGTTCTCCTCAGGACTAGTGCACTTAATGTGCAAAATAAAGCAAGAGCAAATTTACCCTGAACATCAGGGTTCATGCAGCTTGAAGATTTATGCTGTTTATTTTTAGCTCAGTTGCTCAAGTCCCATTTTTTTCGATTGTTTGCCGGCTATCCGCCGTTTAACAGTCCCAAAATCGACTGACTTATATATAAAGCTATTTTTCAGAGTCCTCAAAAAAGAATTTATTTTTTAGGGGATATTCAGCCTGATATGACAAATTAATTTATTATTACGAGTTTTTCAATTAAATTAAAAACAACAATTATTTTATTCATTATTTAATACATTAATTAAACTTTAATTTAAATTTGGAGCTATATTATATCCTATTTTAACGCAAAAATTAAATATATTAGAAAAACAGATTCAAGAGCCACAATTATAAAAAAACAAAGCTAAATATATAAAACTTTTATTTATTTCTAATTTTATTTTCAAGCTTCATAGGGTTCAACTTCTTTAAACTAGAACCTTAAAGGTGTAGTCTTGAAAGATGAACTTTTAATATATAATTATTAACAAAAATAAACAAAATAGATCCTTATTTTAAATTATTAATTCAAAGGCACCTACTATTCTGTAAAAACTTAAACAAGTAACTTTCTAATTAATATTACATTTTGATAACAGTAAATCTTCCACCAACTCATGTTATAGTAGTTCATCGGAAGTGGCAGCTCCTACCAATGAATTGACGGGCATCTACGGAATTTCAACCGATGCCATACTGCCCCAGGGCAATTGTTCTTCCGGTTCTCGCCATCAACGTTCAAACTTTTACCTGCAGAACTACTCTGCAAAACTACTCTGTAGAACTACTCTGTAGAACTACTCTGTAGAACTACTCTGTAGAACTTTATAGTTTAAGTCCAGTAGCAAAGTTAAGCGGCTCTTGTAGCATTTCCAGCTTCCAAGATAAAACTTAATAATATATATAAGACTTTATATAAAACTTCATATAAAACTTTATGTATTATTTAATATTATTAATATTTTATTTGAGTTAAAAACGTGATGTTGAGGCCGATTGTACCTTCATCCCACATTTGAAACCGCGGGGATTCTTCTTCGATGTTCCAAATTTATTATTTGCAGTCAGCAAAAAGACTAGAAGGATACATGTTTGATAATGTATCTTTTTGGTATTATCCTGGTCATTTATAACTATAAATGAGCAAGACATTTTAAGGCTAAATGCGCAAAATACAAAGCTAAAATCCGGTTATTATTAAAATGTTCTGTACTAAACTATTTGAGGTATACATTCATTTTTCATGACGGATTATATTCAAAAAAGATAATTCAATCGGGTTGGGTCACTATATTTTGGGAACCTGAGTTGAAGCTTAAATGTCCGAGTTATATTATTTGTAGGGTCATGAAAATTTAAAAAAGCAGGGGGACCTGGGATTAGGCCGCTAATTTTTGGAAATGGAAGAATCCTGATCTGCGAAGACGAAAAAGGAACTATAAGGGATATCTATTTTCCATATGTAGGACTCGAGAATCACGGAAACTCTATAAAGGTTGGCATATGCGATCTTGATTCCCTTTATTGCAGCTGGCTTGAAAACTGGAAGATTAGACAGAGGTATAAATCCGAGTTTAAGGAGGAGTTCTGTAAGCGTATCCTTGAAACCTCAAGAGAGAACAGGGAAAGCGTAAGAAGAAAAAAAGAGATTTTGGAAGGCAACCATGAAGTTCCCGAGGCCTGCATGGGAGTTGTCTCTAATATAGGGGAAACAGTTTTCGAAAATCCGGAAATCGGACTCAGAATCACTGTCTGGGAAACTGTCCACCCCTCTGTAAATATTTTTTACAGGACTTTTAAGGTCACCAATACCTCTAATAAGCCCAAACATTTGCGCCTTTTCTCAAACCAGAATTATCGAATTCTTGAGACAAAAATCGGAGAAACGGCTGTAATCGATAAACATACGCTTATCCATTACAAGCGCGACCGTTATTTCCTGCATGCAAGTGACCCTGCATTTGACCAGTATGCAGTTGGAACTGCAGAGTGGAGAGGGCTTGAAGGCACCTGGAGAGACATGGAAAGCGATGCCTCTCTTAGTGGAAATCCTGTAGCGCACGGCTCGGTAGATTCTACCCTTGGCTGGACCCTTCCCGAACTGAAGCCAGGAGAATCGACAAGGTTACATTACTGGATAGTTCTCGGAAAAAAGTACTGCAGCGTGCTTCAGGTTCATAAACAGGAAAAGGAAGCCGGAAGAAAAACCCTTTTCCATCATAGCTTCAATTTCTGGAACTCTTTCATTGAGAGAGTATCCGTCCTTCCGGAATATTCCCGGATGCCTCAACTCCCGCAGAGCGTCTTAAAATGCTTTTACAGGAGCCTTCTTGCAGTTGTCGCCCACATGGATATCACGGGCTCGATAATTGCGTCCTGTGATTCGGATATAAAGCAATTTGGAGCAGATCTTTATACCTATTGCTGGCCAAGAGATGCAGCCTGGATCTGCCTTGCGCTCGACAGGGCGCGGTATCACCACCTTACTTTTGAAACTTTCGAATTTTTCTCAAAAACCATTACCCCTAGAGGAAACTTCCTTCACAAGTACACGCCTGCCGGAGACTTCGGGAGCACATGGCATCCTGTCCCTATGATTCAGATCGATGAGACAGGGCTTCCTCTTTATGCCCTATATAACAACTGGGAAATTGCAAAGAGTGTCTGGACCACAGGCAGGTATTACAGAAGGCTTGTGATTCCCACAGCTAACTATCTTATAAAAGCCATTGACACGAAAACAGGCCTTCCAATTTCGAGTTTTGACCTATGGGAAGAACGAAAAGGCATACACACCTACAGCGCATGTACTGTCTATGCCGGCCTCAAAGGAGCCTATGAACTCTCCCGCTCTCTTGGCGATTATGACAATGTAAACATCTGGAAGGAAGCTGCAGACCTTATTCGCAAGTCTATTCTGGAGAAACTTTACGACAACCGACTACAACGTTTCCGCCGTTCGCTTGACGACCCTACTCTTGATTCCTCAATTTTTGCAGTCTGGTACTTCGGGATTCTCCCACCCGATGACCCAAGGATCATCCGGACAATGGAAGCTATCGAATGCGAACTTAAACGCTCCTCAGGCGGGATTGCCAGGTATCTTCACGACACTTATTTTGGCTATATGAACAGCTGGATTATCTGCACTCTCTGGCTCTCACAGTGGCATTCAGCAGTCGGCAACCTAGACCGAGCTCTCGAACTCCTAAAATGGTGCGCAGCTCACGCCCACCCCACAGGCCTCCTATCCGAACAGATTGATGACAGAGGTAACCCTGTATCCGTCCTCCCCCTGGCCTGGTCCCACTCAACATACGTCCTCGCAGTCCTCGAATACCTGCAAGCCCTTGAGAAAAAAGAAGGTAGTTTCTGCAATTGTCCAGAAAAATAAAAAAGATAAACGATTTTCCTGAAAAACCCTCTGATAACTTAAATATGTATTTTTGAAATTTTCCAAAATTTTTAGCCTTAAAATTTTTAGCTTTTTGCCTTCTATTTGCCAATTAACATAACATACATGATTATCATACTTTTGCTACAGTTGATATCAATCATACTGCTGCCAATCTTGCTATTTCTAAACATTAATCCCATCCCTTTGAACTGGATAAGCATCATTAGTTGACTTGGTATGTTCTCTTCTATTTTTACCCATAATAAAATGATAAATCTTTGGTTGCAGCATTGGTGTACCACCAAGTAATGGCAGACCAGTAGATATGATTATAAGCTCCTTTCACAGAAGTTAAACTTTTTTTGGTTCAGTTGTAAAAACCTAATTTTTCAGGATATTTTGGAATACAAACCTTTTGACATAAAATATTCGTATACTGCCTATACAAATCCAAATGTTACATTCTATCAGAGAATACGCTTGTTTCCTTTAATAAATCCATCCAATATCAAAAAAGCATAAGAAACACTGAGACAGTTTTCTCAATGTCTCTGGATAACGAAAAAGGCCATAGTTTATATTTTATAGGACTTACACACTTGAGGAACAGAATCCATTAAGACAAAGCCTGCGGATCAAAGTCGTATTTTAACCCGCAAATGTTCTGATGCTATTGATCTTCAGTCCAACTGCATAAGTCCTATTTTATAAATATATTCATAAAACTTACAAGAGTTCCAAAATGAAAGAATTTCCAAATAAGACAAGTGAAGATGTAAACAAACAGTTTAAATAATATCGAACATTTACAGTACTTCTATTTGCTGGGATCGGTTTTCCTTTCAATGTCTTAACATATTTTTAATAATTAAATGCAGTAGTTATTATCAAAATACTGTATTTTTCATATTATCTCAATTGACATTCACTGATATAAATTTTAGTCAAACAATACTAAAGTATTTTTATGAAAAACAACTGTATACTAATAAATGAAAGAAAAGTATCCGGTTTCAGGATTTACAAGGGACAAGGAAGCCATTTATGTAAATGGAATCCGTATCTTTGTTCCTGTAGAACATGATAAGTTTAAGGCAGGAATTCCAAAAAAGAGACATAAAACTCTTTTTGAGCTATCAACAATCACTGGCATGAGGTATGCTGAAATTCAAAGGCTATACGATCATCCTGAATGGTACTCTGAGAGCAGGAACCAAATTCGTCTTAATGAAGATGCACAGAAGAAAGTGAAACGAAAAGCGAAGGAGAGAACCATTGATTTGTTGCCCTCAACTTTTCCCTATATTCTTGATCAATTTTTTAACTGGCCTGCTCCTCCAGATATTGACACCTGGAACCAAGACCTTAAAAGATGGGCTGTTAAAACTGATTTTAATCCATTTGGAATCTCAGCAAAAACTACTAGAAAAAGTATTGAATCTTGGATGCTAAGTTCAGGAGTACCGCCTTTTAAAGTTTACCAAAGACAGGGACACGATCCTCAGACATCTCTTTATCATTATCAAGGACTCAGCTTTACGGATATAGAGATGCACCAGATAAAAAAAAGATTAATGGAATGGGGTATCCTTAAAACAGATACTTAAAAAGAATTATAGTCTAAATGGTCTAAAATTTTATAATATTAGCTCTTTAATCAACTGCCTAAGTTATATTTATAGAAATCATTTTTAATTTTCTGTAAATTCAAAGTCAAATTTTAGGCTTGGAATACATACGGAAAAAGGATACTAAATAACATTTAAGAAGACAACAACTAAAAAAGTCATAGTTTGATGAGATGTGAGATTATAAAGTTATTGTCTTTTAATTAACTTAATCTACTTATCTGATATTGGTTTTGTACGATCTTGTAGATAAATGTAGTAGTTTTCCTATAAAACTACTGTATTTTCAGCTTTTATCTTGACATATATTTCTTAATAATAGTTTTATCCAACCAATAATACAGTAGTTTTAAGTAAATAACTTTCTATAACTATATAAATATAGAAATACATAAATTGAATTAAAATTTTTTGATTGATAGGGTAATTAAAATAGTCACAGTTCATGACTCCCACATTCGACAGGTCGACATAATAATCCATTTAATTATTTTATTGATATCGTTTTGTGTCAAAACTTTTATAATTTTATTTAAATTAAAAATTACTATATGTTAACCATAACATGAGCCTATCCCAAAAGCTCATTTACTCTAATTATTCTGCTACCTCACTTTCCGCAGATGTCTGATAAATTTCACTATTTTTTTCGATATTGTTTTTTCCAACATTTCTTTTTATTATTTTTAATTGTATTTTTTTCATTTACTCATTCATTTAAAACTTATATATACAGTAAAGTTTTTCCTTCTTGTTTTTTGGTAGTAACAATTGAGATCCCAGATAATCTCAATACTAAATTTTTAGAAATATCTCCAAAAACGATAGCATAAAAAGCATTCATTTCAAGAGGACATCTGCGGAAAGACAGTTTAAAAGTAAAATTTAAATATAATATATTATATACTGTTACAAAGGTTCTGTAAAATCACAATTGGAACTAAACTGAGAAAACGCAGAAGGTTTCAATAAACCTCTATGTATACTCAAATATTCTTAAAAAGTTACTGCAAGAATTAGCATAAATAAGACTAAAGTGGAGGGACTTTATGAAAATCGATGTAGAAAATGGTAATTATGGTCTACGAAGTAGATCTGCAAACAGGCTACGCAGCATAATAAAAATTTATTGTGCACTATAAATGAGACTAAAATTCAAATGGTTTTAATACAGTTATTTTCTTAATAATACTGTATTTTTACATTAAATATTTTATTTCAATGACAAAAATGCCTAAGAATCTATAGAATAACCAGTAGTTTTATAGGAAAACTACTACATTTATCTACAAGATCGTACAAAACCAATATCAGATAAGTAGATTAAGTTAATTAAAAGACAATAACTTTATAATCTCACATCTCATCAAACTATGACTTTTTTAGTTGTTGTCTTCTTAAATGTTATTTAGTATCCTTTTTCCGTATGTATTCCAAGCCTAAAATTTGACTTTGAATTTACAGAAAATTAAAAATGATTTCTATAAATATAACTTAGGCAGTTGATTAAAGAGCTAATATTATAAAATTTTAGACCATTTAGACTATAATTCTTTTTAAGTATCTGTTTTAAGGATACCCCATTCCATTAATCTTTTTTTTATCTGGTGCATCTCTATATCCGTAAAGCTGAGTCCTTGATAATGATAAAGAGATGTCTGAGGATCGTGTCCCTGTCTTTGGTAAACTTTAAAAGGCGGTACTCCTGAACTTAGCATCCAAGATTCAATACTTTTTCTAGTAGTTTTTGCTGAGATTCCAAATGGATTAAAATCAGTTTTAACAGCCCATCTTTTAAGGTCTTGGT
>NZ_WJBJ01000050.1:0-560 GCF_020804205.1 Methanosarcina sp. DH1
CTTATCGAGGCCATGAAGGGCACGGGCCTTGTCGGTGGTCTCTGGGCTGGCGCTCATGCTGATCTTCTGGGCCTTGGTTCCGTGGAGGCTTATGGCGTTCCTGGGCCACACTTCCATGTCCTGGGCTTCTATCCGCGCACCCTTATGAAGAGTGATGTGTTCTACGAGACTACCGGCTGGACGTATAAGGCTAAACTGTCACCTGATCGCGATCCCTTCAAGACTGCTCGTTATCTGTTCACACATACGGCTGTTAAAGACCGTGTGCAGGCGGTTACGTACTTCGGGGTTGCAGCGTATAACAAAACCAATGTGGAACGCATAAAGACCGTTACTTTTGAGTCCTGCCCGAAGTGTGGATCAGATAATTATTTCCTGCTCCGGTGTGGGGCGCATAGGTTCGAGCAGCTTTCTGCAGGTGTGCAGCTAATTCACGGGAAGTTCCAACGGATCAAGCCTGATGATAGCGAATTGGTCTTACATGTCCGACTTGTCAAAACTATCAAATTCTTCACGGTCCGGACTGAACAGGCGGGCCTGGCCTCGTTTGGGGTGGCCTG